>JBGQKF010000563.1:0-2792 GCA_041499435.1 Gammaproteobacteria bacterium | reverse complement strand
TTCTACGTCCACCAATACCGGCACCGGCATCGTGAGCCCCGGCGATGTGACGGATGCGGCGGCATGGAATGCCGCCGGCAATCCGCAAGACTTCACCATCAAATTCTTCGTGGACACGACGGTGAATCCGAACGTGACCACCTATGACATCGTCGACAACGTGAGCGGCAATTCGCTGCTGACCGGTGCACCGGCTGGCGCCGGCCCGTACTTGCGCACCTACACCGATGGCACGGCGATTCAGCTCAAGAGCCAGGTTCCACCGGATACCAATCCGACTGCGTTCGACTATGGTGCCGAGGTGTCGATCAAAGGTGCCCCCGCAAGCGGTGATACCTTTGCAGTCCAGGCCAGCACGAACGTCGATATTTTCACGAGCCTCAACAATCTGATCACTGCGGTGGACACGGCGTCCCGTACTCCGCTGGGCGACGCGCAGCTCGCCAACCAGCTCAATGTCGCGCACACCAACCTGGACAACGCGCTCACCAATGTTCTGAGCGTGCGCGCATCGGTGGGCTCGCGCTTGAAGGAAGTGGACAACGCGAAAAGCACGGCTGCTGACGTAGTCCTGCAGCATGAGCAGACGCTATCGGGTCTGCGCGATCTGGACTACGCCAAGGCGATCAGCGATTTCACCCTGCAGCAGACTATTTTGCAAGCGGCGCAGCAGTCCTTCGCCAAGATACAGGGCTTGAGCCTGTTCAATTTCATCCAGTAGCGCACATCAACCTACTGCCTGAGCTGCATCACGCGTCACTTGTGTGCCGCCGACTGCCTTAGAGTCGACTTCCGTCGCGACTTCGCGGACACCCGCTGGCGTGCCCGGGATGTACTTCTGGATGAACCCCTCGATGAAGTCCGCTCCGGCGTAGCCGATCGTAATAAGCGCGATCACGTGATTCATGTCGATACTCTGGTCCGGATCGAACCGCATGGTGACCGCTCCCAGGGCCCCCGCAAGTGCGCCGATCAAAATACTGACCACGAGCCTCGCAGCGGAAAATAGCACGCGCGGATCCGCGCCTTTGGCTGCGGCCTCGTCGTTGAATTTCTTCAGGCCCGGCAACATGCGCACCAGCTGACCCGCTGCACCGAGCACAGCGCCAAAACCGATAAGCGTCAGCCACTGCGTGGCATTGAGTGTGACTTGTTCCATGGGTTGCTCCTGAAGGCGGTTTTCAAATTTTTTCTATGAATGAGTTGCGCACCCAACCTTCGACCTGGGACCCGTCGGTCAGCAGGACTCGAGCCCAAAGCGATTGCATTTCCAGCAGCTTGAGCCTGGTGTCCGTCGTCAATGGAGCGGCCACGGCAGCGAAACCGGCTCCGGGTCCGCTGCGGATATTGAGATGAGGCGCAGTCACCCGATAAATGTCTTCCACGTCCTGCTCGCGCCCGTGCACCGAAGCGCAAAAGCTGCGCATCGGGAACGCGGGCCCCGGGTCGACCTTGCGACCGGGGGCGATATCCTCGTGCCCGATGATGTCCTTCAACCGGTATTGATCCACCAGAAGCCTGGCGATTGGCAGAAGCCTGCTGATCTGCAGCTCGGTGAACACATGCCAATAGCCTGGGCTCGGCTCATTCTTATGCTGCGCCTCGACCACTTCTGAGGACGGATAGAATTTGCCGAACCACGCTTGATACTGCTCGCCGACTTTCTGCAGCTTGCCTGCGTTATCCAGCTCGATGCCGATGGAAAAATTGTTCACACCATCGCGCCCGGCCCAGCTGCTGATTCCCGCATGCCAGGTTTTCACGTTGAAGGGTGCCAGCTGCCACACCCTGCCATCCCGGCCGATCACCAGATGCGCGGATGCCTGCGCTGACGAATCCTGGAAGTGAGTGACCGAGCTCTCGCCGCTGCTGCCGGCGGTGTAGTGGATCACCAGATATTGCGGGACGATCTGGCCGCCTTTGTTCAACGTGTCAAACATCGTTACGTCGATATCAGCCAGCCTATGTTCTTTGATGTTCATGAGGTTGCGACCTTGGGTTGATTCAAGACAACCGGTCTTCCGGGCTTGCGCCAGACAACTAGAATACCAGGTCAGCGCTTACCGATGACATACGAATTGCGTCTAGTGCTCATGAGAACCGAGCGCGCGACCGCGAGGAATGAAGAGTTCGATCCGAAGCATAGGTACCCGGTGGCCCGGCGGCCAACACCAGTACTCCACGGCGAACATACGGCCGACTTTATCCTCGCCGCTCGAATCGTGGCCGTCCCACTGTCGCACGATCAGCGCAGTGGTTGTGGGGGCTCAAGCTTTCCCAGAATTCAACCAGGGGTTCCAGCGAGCAGGCCTGCTCTGCCGGTGTGAAAGCGCCGCGGTCGCGCCGAAAGAAATGCAGATCGATCGCGCAGGCGGGGCTGGAGGCGCGGCGCGCCGAGGCTAGATCCGGCTGCGCTCGATGCGAAGTCGTTATCGCATCTCCTGTCACTGCGTAGCCGAGCTCGGTGGCGTACACCACGAGCTTACATACGTCTTTCAGAAACTCGGACTGCTCGATCACCCGGTGCATGGTTGCCTCCACTCGCCCATCCCCGGATCGCGGCCCAGGTTGGTCGCGACTCGCGACTGCTTTCACGGTGATAAGCATGACCTGCTTGCGGCCGAGGAACCATCCGCGGAAAGTAATATGGATTACCGCTCGATCGCGATCAAGACGCTGCAGGGCGCCACCTCGATCAGCGAGGCACCCACCGAGCCCCTCCACCAGCGTTGCGCCATCGACGTTGCGCGTGTGTGCCCGACCACGATGAGCTCGGCCGCCAGTTCTCTTGC
>JBGQKF010000562.1:0-2807 GCA_041499435.1 Gammaproteobacteria bacterium | reverse complement strand
CGGCACCACCGGCAAGCCCGTGCCCGGTTATGCGATCCGCCTGGTCGACGAGTATGGGCAGGATGTCGCGCAAGGCGAGCTCGGCGAGCTGCAGATCAGCGGTCCGACCAGCGCAATCCATTACTGGAATAATCGTGCGAAGAGCCTTGCGACCTTCGTCGGCGTGTGGACCAGAGCAGGCGACAAATATACTTGTGATGCGGACGACTATTACACCTACGGCGGGCGCTCCGACGACATGCTGAAGGTGAGCGGCATGTACGTGTCGCCGTTCGAAGTCGAGGCGGTCCTGGTGACGCATCCCGATGTGCTGGAGGCCGCGGTGATCGGCATGCCCGACGAAAACCAGCTGATCAAACCGAAAGCATTCGTGGTCATCAAGCCCGGTGTCCGCGCCGACGATGCGCTCGCGGAAACGCTGAAGCAGCACGTCAAAGACCGGTTGGCGCCGTACAAGTATCCGCGCTGGGTCGAGTTTCTCCCCGAGTTGCCGAAGACCGCAACCGGAAAGATTCAGCGGTTCAAGCTGCGCGCACGCGCCTGAAAGCTCCATGACGCGGCGTCTGCGCATCGCCGTCGTGGGGGCCGGACCGGCCGGGCTGCTGTTTGCATTTCTGATCAAGCGTCGCCAGTCGCAGCACGACGTGATCGTCTTGGAACAGAACGCGCGCGACGTCACCTTCGGGTTTGGCGTCGTGTTCTCGCACGGCGCGCTGGAATTTTTGCAGCGCGACGCTCCGGAAATCTACGCCGTCCTCGCTGCGGAGATGGAATCGTGGCCGGTGCAGAAGATCGTGCACCGCGATCAGGCCATCACCATAGACGGCAACGGCTTTTCCGCCATCGCACGTATGAAGCTGCTCGAGCTGCTGCAGCGACACGCGATCGCTCAAGGCGTGCAAGTGGAGTTCGGTACTCATGTCGAATCACTTGATTCGCTCGGTGAGTTCGATCTCGTGGTTGGCGCAGACGGCGTCAACTCTGTGCTCAGGCGTACCCACGTCGATCAATTCAAGCCGCGCATCGAACACCTGACCAACAAATTCGCCTGGTATGGCACGACGCGGGTATTCGACTGCCTGACGTTGACGTTTCGCGCCAATGAGCACGGCGCGTTCGTCGCGCATCACTACCGCTACAGCCCGACCATGAGCACGTTCATCGTCGAATGCGATGCGGCCACCTGGTATCGCGCAGGGCTGGACCGCATGAGCGACGACGAGAGCCGCGCGTACTGCGAGCAAGTATTCGCGCCCGATCTCGACGGCCTGCCTTTGCTTGCCAATCGCTCGATGTGGCGCAATTTCCCGCTCATCTACACGCGCAACTGGATAGCCGACAACAGAGTGCTGATCGGCGATGCGTTGCGCACCGGACACTTCTCGATTGGCTCCGGCACCCGGCTCGCCTGCGAAGATGCCATCGCATTGGCGCGAGCGCTCGAGGAAAGCAGCGATGTCGCCAGCGCGCTGCAAAGTTTTGAGCGCACGCGCAGGCCGATCGTGGACAAGATCGTTGCCGCCGCCAACCGCAGCTCATTCTGGTACGAGCGGCTCGCGGACAAGATGCAAATGCAGCCGTGGGAGCTCGCATATGACTACATGACGCGCAGCGGCCGGATGAGCGATGAGCGTCTGCGCGAGACCGCTCCGCGCTTCATGGCCATGGTGGATGTGCAGCGGCGTGCAGATCCCGTCTGGAAGGCAAGAGGCGAAGGTCGGATTACGGACCCGGTGCCTCGCGACACGCCAGGTGCTCGCGAGATCGGCTTCGAGATCCCGGAGCGCTACAACGCATCGCGCATTCTGTTCGACAACCTGACGGCCGGGCGCGGCGGCAAGATCGCCCTCTATTGCGATGGTCGCAATGCCACCTATCGCGAGCTATGCGCTGCCGCGGGGAAGGTTGGCAACGCGCTGCTCAGTGCAGGCTTGGCGCGCGGTCAGCGCGTGTTGCTGCTGATGTACGACACGCCGGAGTATGTGGCTGCCATCTTCGGTGCGATGCACGCCGGGTGCGTGCCGGTGCTGATCAATTCTCTCTCCCCGCCCGAGCTGGTGGCCTACTACCTGCAGGACAGCGGTGCCGAAGTCGCCATCGTGCATGGCGAGCTTAGCAAGCTTCTCGAGCACGAGGATGTGCGGGCGAGCCGGCTGCGGCATCTGGTGTGCGTCGGTGCCGAATCGCCGCTCCCCGAGAGGCACCTCTATACGGTCCATCGATGGGATGATTGGCTGCAGAGCCAGCCGGCCGAGTTCGAAGCGGCGGATACTCAGCGCGACGAGATGGCATTGTGGATGTACAGCTCGGGCTCTACCGGACGGCCCAAGGGTGTGGTGCATCTGCATCACGATCTGCCGTACACATATCAGAGTTACGCAAGGCAGCTGCTCGCGATCCGCGAAGACGATATCGTGTTCTCGTCGCCGAAGATCTTCTTCGCGTACGGATTCGGCAATTCGCTGACCTTCCCCTTTTCGGTGGGCGCAGCCGCGGTACTTCACCCTGGCCGGCCCGATCCCGAGGCGGTGTTCGCGGCCATCGAGCGGCACCGGCCGACAATCTTGTTCGGGCTTCCAACTTTGTACAACGCGCTGCTTGCGCATCCCGCCTCGCACGAGCGCGATCTGTCGAGCCTGCGGTTGTGCATCTCGGCGGCGGAGGTATTGTCGAGCGAGATGTTCCGCGAGTGGCAGAGCCGCTATGGCCTGTCGATCATGGAAGGCCTCGGGTCCACCGAGGTTCTGCACATGTATTTGTCCAATCGGGTCAATCTTCAAAAGCCCGGAGCGAGCGGCGCGTGTGTG
>JBGQKF010000561.1:0-2815 GCA_041499435.1 Gammaproteobacteria bacterium | reverse complement strand
GTGCTCGGTGCGATGGCGGCCTTCATCATCGATCGCAAGCTGATTCATGCAGGAGTGACGGCACTCATCGGTGCAGCGCTTGCGTTTGTCGGGTTGATTCACGGCCCGCATCTGGGCTGGATGGTTTCGCCCGTCGTTGCGCTCGGCTATGCCTTGTTCGGTATAGTTTGCTTCTTGCTTGCGCAGACTGCGCAACCGGCAGCCGCTAAGTAGGCCTCTTCATCCGAACGGCGCCGCCTCGATCGGGCGCCGTTCGCAATCGCTCCAATCCTTGCACGTTCACGCCGCAAGCGCATTGAGCGCACGCTTGGAATCCGATACCCAGCCGAAAATGCCGCCCTGCGCCTTCACCATCGCCAGCGCCGCCTTCTGAAACTCGGGGAAATACGAGCCCACGCAGTCGGACAACACCACGCATTCGAATCCGCGGTCGTTCGCTTCGCGCACCGTGGTGTTAACGCAGACTTCGGTGGTCACCCCGCACACGACCAGCGTCTTGATGCCGTTGTTGCGCAGGATCAGCTCCAGGTCGGTGGCATAGAAAGCGCCCTTCCCGGGCTTGTCGACCACAGTCTCGCCTTCGATCGGATAGAGCTCGGGCACGATGTCATGTCCGACTTCACCGCGCACCAGAATGCGGCCCATCGGGCCTGGATCGCCGATGCGCGTCTTGCCGCGCCCGCGCACCAGCTTCGCGGGCGGGCAGTCGTGCAAATCCGGGCGGTGGCCTTCGCGCGTGTGAATCACCATCATGCCGAGCTTGCGTGCGGTCTCCAGCACGCGGCGCGTCGGTGCAATGGTGGCCTGCAGCGGCGCCACATCATTGCCCAGCGCCTCGCCGAAGCCGCCTGGCATCACGAAATCGCGCTGCATATCGATGATCAACAGCGCAGTCGTCTGCGGATCGAACTCGAGCGCGTAAGGCTCGGCCTCCATCGATTTCTGCGCCATCTTGTTTCCTCCTCTGGTGTTCGCGGCTGCTGATGCCGGCGCTGCTGTGCGCTCCGGTCTCGCTGTGTATACTCAATCGTATACTCGATCCACGGGAGAAAAAAGCGGTGTCGATCACCATCGCGGCGCTTCAGGCCGATTATCGTAGCGGGAGGCGCAGTCCTGCGCAGGTGATAGCCGAGCTGCTGTCTCGCGGGGATCAAGGACCTTACGCGAACGCCTGGATTCATCGCGTGGATGCCGGGTCCTTGCACCGCCGCGCACAAGAGCTGGAAGAACAGCGGCGCGCTGGAGGGAGCCTGGAGCGCCTGCCGCTGTATGGTGTACCGTTCGCGGTCAAGGACAATATCGATGTAAAGGGACTGCCGACCACAGCAGCGTGCCCGGCCTTTTCTTACGTGCCGCAGCGCTCCGCAACGGTGGTGGAAAAGCTGGAGGCCGCCGGCGCCATCGTGCTCGGCAAGACCAATCTCGATCAGTTCGCCACCGGCCTGGTGGGAACGCGCTCGCCCTACGGTCCGGTGTGCAACAGCTTTCGACCCGAATATATCTCGGGCGGCTCGAGCTCAGGGTCGGCCGTTGCAGTCGCGCGCGGGGAAGCGGCGTTCGCGCTCGGCACGGATACGGCGGGGTCGGGCCGCGTGCCTGCCGGTCTGAACAATCTGGTGGGCCTCAAGCCCAGCCGCGGCCTGGTCAGCGCGCGTGGTGTGGTGCCCGCCTGCCAGTCGCTGGATTGCGTATCGGTACTCGCGCTGACCGTGCCCGACGCGCTGAGCGTACTGCAAGTCGCTGGCGGTTACGACGCTGAAGACCCGTACTCGCGCACCGTGGAGCTCTGGCCGGGTGCGTGTGCGCGCGAATTCCGCTTCGTCGTGCCCGAGCCGCTCGAGTTCTACGGCGATGCGCTGTCGCAGGAAGCGTTCGCCCGCGCCGTAACCGAATTGGAGGCACTCGGCGGCCGCCGCTCCAGCATCGACTTCTCGCTGTTTGCGCAAGCAGCCGCGCTGCTCTACGAAGGCCCCTGGGTCGCCGAGCGCATGGCCGCCATCCGCACGTTCTTCGAGCAGCATGCAGCCGACATCCATCCGGTCGTAAAGCAGATCATCGGCGGGGCCGCCAGATATTCCGCCGCAGATCTGTTTCAAGCCACGACGCGCCTGCATGCACTGCGCAAGGCGGCTGCGCGCACTTGGGATAACGCGGATGTCATGGTCGTGCCGACGGCGCCCACGGCGTACACCATCGAAGCCGTGCTCGCAGAGCCATTCGATACCAATCGACGGCTGGGGCTCTACACCAATTTCGTTAACCTGCTCGACTTCGCAGCCATTGCAGTGCCCGCGTCGATGCGTTCCGACGGCCTCCCGTTCGGCATCACGCTGATCGGTCCAGCCGGCAGCGACCGCATGCTCGCGGACCTGGCGCAACGATTTCACCAGCGCACCGGGCTGTCGCTCGGTGCGACTGGAGAAAAATTGCCCGCGCCGGTAGCCACTGCATCAAGCGCCGGAGTAGTAAAGGTGGCGGTGGTCGGCGCGCACTTGAGCGGCTTGCCGCTCAATCACGCGCTGACCCAGCGGGGGGCGCGCCTGGAGCGCGCAACGCGCACCGCTCCGCGCTATCGGCTGTTCGCGCTGCCGGGCACTACGCCGCCCAAGCCTGGCATGGTGCGCGTCGCTTCCGGCGCCGGCCACGCGATCGAGCTGGAAGTGTGGACGTTGCCGGCGAGCGCATTCGGCTCATTCGTCGCCGGCATCCCAACGCCGCTCGGCATCGGGCGCGTGGAACTGGAAGATGGAGAGTGGGTGCAGGGCTTCGTCTGCGAAAGCTGGGCGCTCACCGATGCGCAGGAAGTCTCGCACTT
>JBGQKF010000560.1:0-2823 GCA_041499435.1 Gammaproteobacteria bacterium | reverse complement strand
TGACATAGGAGCTTCGCAAATGGCACAGTTGATTCTTAAGGCTGAGTCGATCGCGGTCGCTATCGTCGCCTGCATGATATTCGACAGCGCGCACAGCGCGTCGCCTGAGCAGGTCCAGCGCGGCGAATACCTGGCACGCGCAGGCGATTGCGTCTCCTGTCACACGGCGCACGGCGGGGCAGCCTACGCGGGCGGCTTGCGCATGGAAACACCGTTCGGCTACTTGCTGTCCCCCAACATTACACCGGACGTCGACACCGGCATCGGAGGCTGGTCGGCCGATGATCTTTACCGGGCTCTGCATGATGGCGTCAATCGGCGCGGTCAGGACATGTACCCCGTGATGCCCTATCCCTTCTACACCAATGTCACGCGCGAGGACAGCGACGCCATTTATGCTTATCTGCGCACCGTGACACCGGTTCGCAACGCGGTGGACGTCAACCAGCTCCGCTTTCCATTCGACCAGCGCTGGTCGATGGCGGCGTGGCGCGAGCTGTACTTCACCGAGGGCACATTCAAACCGGATGCCTCGAGGACACAAACCTGGAACCGCGGTGCGTATCTGGTGGAAGGACTGGGCCACTGCAGCGCATGCCATTCGCCTCGCAACCGGCTCGGAGCCATCGAGACGAAGCAGGAGTTCACCGGCGCCACCATCGACGGCTGGTTTGCACTGAATCTCTCCTCGAACCTGCATTCCGGCCTGGGCGAGTGGACTGCGGAACAGATCGCGACCTACCTGAAAACCGGAGCGCTCAAGGGCAAGACGACCGCACTGGGTCCGATGGTCGAAGTGGTGCAGAACAGTCTCAGCTATCTCACCGATGCCGACCTGACCGCGATGGCGGAATATCTCAAGTCGATCCCCGCGAACTCGTCGCTGCGCGCGTTGGATCTCACAGCCGGCGGGTCGCGCCAGAGAGGTGCCGCACTCTACCTGGAGCATTGCAGTAGCTGCCATCAGGCCAAGGGGCGCGGCGTTCCGGGCGTCTTTCCGCCGCTCGCGGGCAACGGCGTGGTGATGGCCCCGCAACCGGCGGACATCCTCAAGGTCGTGCTCGGCGGCGTCCCCGCTCGCAATGGATACGTTGGCATGCCGAGTTTCGCCGGCCAACTCGATGACGAGCAGATCGCGGAGCTCGCCAATTACCTGCGCGTGAGCTGGGGTAACAGCGCTCCGGCCAATGCCAATCCCGACATGGCAGCGAGCCTGCGACGCAGCCTGCGGGCCCGCAGGGATGCAGACCGGCCTGCCCAATGATTTTTCTGCCGAATCCGAGCGCGCCTGTACCGTTTTCGGCTATTGGACCTTAGCCTAATGGTGTAGCCTGAGCTAAGCGGGGTACACTTCTACGGGGAATGTCATGGTCGCCTGGAGCGGTGCGCCATGATTTCGTGCTTTTTTTGGACGTTAGGGCGGCGCGAGACCGCGGGCGTCGAGCCTGGTCCACCGCGATCGGCACCGGGCGTAACCGTAGGTATAACAATGACTCGAATGTCGGGCATGCCGGCGCCACGGCTCAAACCATCGGAAGTAGCAGCTCAAGGAGCTCAACTGCTATGCGCGTCCTGCTGATCGCGCTCGTACTCCTGCTGCCGATCTCCGGCTGCAGCAAAGAGAAGAAAGAGGCACCCGCGCCAGCCGCGGCGGAAGTGACCGTGATCCAGATCGCCGGGCGCGATACGCCGGTTTCGTTCGAGTTCGTCGGCCAGACCGAAAGCTCGCACCAGGTCGAGATCCGTGCGCGCGTCGCCGGCTTTCTCGACAAGCGGGTGTATACCGAGGGCGCCCTGGTGAAGGCCAGGGAAGTCATGTTCAAGCAGGACCCCAAGCCCTTCCAGGCGCAGCTCGACGCCGCCAAGGGTGCGCTTGCGCAGCAGGTCGCGCGCTTGCAGACCGCGCGTGACAATCTCGCCCGTGTCCGGCCGCTGGCGGCGGAGAACGCCCTCAGCCAGAAGGATCTGAGCGACGCGATCGGACTGGAGCAGGCGGCTGCCGCCGCAGTCGATACCGCCCGAGCGAACGTGGAGACGGCGCAGTTGAATCTCGGGTACACCACGATCACTACGCCGGTGACCGGTCTATCCAGCTACGCGCAGGTCCAGGAAGGTGCTTATGTCAGCTCGGCGAACAGCCTGCTCACCACGGTGGAGCAGGTGGACCCGATCTGGATCAACTTCACCGTCTCCGAGAACGAGATCCTCGGCCTGCGCGGCCAGCGCGAGAGCGGGCAGTTGCGCATGCCCAAGCAGGACAGCTACGAGATCGAAGCCGTGCTTGCCGATGGCTCGGTGTTCGCCCAGACGGGACGTATCACATTCACCAACGCCAGCTTCAACCAGCAGACGGGCACTTTCCTGATTCGCACGACGTTCGCGAACCCCGACGCCCTCCTTCGCCCCGGGCAGTTCATCCGCGTTCGCGTGAAGGGAGCCGTGCGGCCAAACGCGATCCTGGTGCCTCAGCAGGCGGTGCTCAACGGCGCGCAGGGACACTTTGTCTGGCTCGTCGACAAGGACGGCAAGGCGCAGGTCCGGCCGGTGCAGGTCGGCCCGTGGCACAAAGACGAATGGTTCATCGTCGGCGGCCTCGCGGCGGGCGACACCGTAGCCGTGGACGGCGTCATCAAGCTTGCGCCCGGCGTTCCGGTAAAAGCGGTGCAGGCCCCGGCGAAGCAGGCGGAGGCTGAACCGGCAAAGGCTCCCGCACAGACGCAGAAGCCCCCGGAGCAGAAATAGCGTGGCCACCCACCCGTCATGATCTCGCACTTTTTCATCGATCGGCCGATCTTCTCGATCGTCATCTCGCTCATCATCACC
>JBGQKF010000559.1:0-2851 GCA_041499435.1 Gammaproteobacteria bacterium | reverse complement strand
AGGAAGCGCGCGCCGATCTCGCTCCAGGCGCCGGCTTCCGCCAGCGCCACGAACAGCGACAACCCGAGCACGGCCAGCACGATGCGCAGAATCACGCCGAGATTGCGAAAATCCGGCAGCGCGTCGCGGTGAACGTTTTGATTTATACTCTTCACTGCCTTCAAATCCTCGTCAGCGCGCGGCATGGGCTCATCCGATCGGCATCGTGGAGCACAGCTTATGCCAGAGAGGCCGTGCACGGAGGCCGGACGCAAACACCTCGTAACTCCCCGCTCGATACAAGACGACGAACTCACACCGAAAGCCTGGTCGGGACGCTTCAGCGAGCCGGTCAATGAGCTGGTCAAGCAGTACACGGCGTCAGTAAGCTTCGACCAAAGGCTGGCCGAGGTCGATATCCGCGGATCGCTTGCCCATGCGCGCATGATGGCGCGCGCAGGTGTGCTCTCCGCCGCCGATCTCGCGGACATCGAGCGCGGCATGGCGAGGATCCTGGCCGAGATCCAGTCCGGTGCGTTTCGCTGGTCCGTCGCTCTGGAGGACGTTCACCTCAATATCGAGCGGCGTCTCACCGATCTGGTCGGCGAAGCCGGCAAGCGGCTGCACACCGGGCGCTCGCGCAACGACCAGGTGGCGACCGACGTGCGGCTGTGGCTGCGCGATGCGCTGGACGCGATCGATCTGCTGGTGCGCGCTCTGCAGAGCCAGCTCGTCGATCTCGCCGAGCAGCATGCCGATACGGTGATGCCCGGCTTCACACATCTGCAGGTCGCGCAGCCGGTGACCTTCGGCCACCATCTGCTGGCGTACTACGAGATGCTCAAGCGCGACCGCGGGCGCCTCGCCGACTGCCGGCGGCGGGTGAACCGTCTGCCACTCGGTGCCGCCGCACTGGCCGGCACCAGCTACCCGATCGATCGCGATCAGGTCGCGACCGAGCTCGGCTTCGAGGGTTTGTGTGCCAATTCTCTGGATGCGGTTTCCGATCGCGACTTCGCCATCGAATTCGCCGCGTGTGGCGCATTGCTGATGATGCATCTGTCGCGCTTTTCCGAAGAGCTGATTCTATGGATGACGCCGCGCTTCGGCTTCATCGCGCTTGCCGACGGTTATTGCACCGGCTCGTCGATCATGCCGCAGAAGAAGAATCCGGATGTGCCGGAGCTCGTGCGCGGCAAAACCGGCCGCATGTACGGTCATCTGATGGCGCTGCTCACTCTGATGAAGGGACAGCCGCTCGCGTACAACAAGGACAATCAGGAAGACAAGGAGCCGCTGTTCGATGCGGTCGATACGCTGGTCGACACGCTGCGCGTGTTCACCGGCATGATGGGCGGTATCACGGTCAACCAGGAGTCGATGCGCAAGGCCGCGCTGGAAGGCTTCGCCACCGCGACGGACCTCGCCGATTATCTGGTGAAGAAAGGCATGCCGTTTCGCGAGGCGCATGAAGCGGTCGCCCGCGCCGTGCGCTTTGCCGCCGATCGTGGCTTAGATATCGCTGCGCTGCCGCTCACAGAGCTGCAGAAGTTTTCTTCGTTGATCGCAGCCGACGTTTTCCGAGTACTGACGCTGGAAGGCTCACTCCAGTCGCGCACCCACATCGGCGGCACCGCTCCGGATCAGGTGCGTGCCGCAGTGAGAGCGGCCCGGCGGGAATTGTCGAAGCAGTAAGCAGCACTACATGATCATGCCGGTCCTCGCTGTCGCTCCCCCGCTTCGCAAGGGAGGGTTGGGGGGCAGTCAAGATGAGTCTGGTAATACCCGCGAACAATGCACCCCCATCCCAACCTTCCCCCGCCCGCGGAGGAAGGAGCACTATTCCAGTAACCCGTGCCTGATCTCCCCTGGAACAGCGTAGCTGATTCGATCGAACGTGCCACCTTCGGACCCTTCGAGCTCGAGCATGTAAGCGCGGTCGGCGGCGGATGCATCAACCGCGGACATCACATCCGCGGCGGCAAGCGCGAGCTCTTCGTGAAATTCAACAGCGCCGCTCGCGCCGCGATGTTCGAAGCGGAGGCCGATGGCCTCGCCGAAATTGCAGCCACGCACACCGTGCGCGTTCCAATGCCGCTGTGCTTTGGCCGAAGTGAGCAGCACGCCTGGCTGGTGATGGAATGGCTGCCGCTCTCCTCCGACCGGCTGTCGACAGCGAGCGCCGCCCGACTCGGCGAGCAGCTGGCAGCGATGCATGCGGTGCATGCTGAACGATTCGGCTGGGTGCGCGACAACACCATCGGTTCGACCCCGCAGAGCAATCGGCAGGAGCAGAACTGGATCGACTTCTGGCGCGAGCACCGTCTGCGGCCCCAGCTTGAGCTCGCGCAGACAAATGGCCATCGCGCGCGGTTGCAGATTGCCGGCGAGCGTCTGCTCGAGCGATTACCGGCGCTCTTCTCAGGACACGATCCGCGCCCTTCGCTCTTGCACGGCGATCTCTGGGGTGGAAATGCGGCCGCGATCGCTGATGGCACACCCGTCATCTTCGATCCCGCGGTTTACTACGGCGATCGCGAAGCCGACCTCGCAATGACCGAGCTGTTCGGCGGCTTCCCGGCTTCGTTCTACTCCGCATACCGCGCCGCCTCGCCGTTATCCGCGGGCTATGCGGTGCGGCGTGAGCTCTACAATCTCTACCACGTGCTCAATCATCTGAATCTCTTCGGCGGTGCATATCTGCGGCAGAGCGAGGCGATGATGGATGGGTTGCTGGCTGAACTAAGGGGATGAGGGAAGAGAGGGAAGGGAATCCCCCCTCTCCCTAGCCCTCTCCCACCGGGGGAGAGCAACCGTGTTTGCTGTCAAGCGATTTTGGGGGTCCAAGGCGTGTTGTTCTTGATCATAGTGT
>JBGQKF010000558.1:0-2867 GCA_041499435.1 Gammaproteobacteria bacterium | reverse complement strand
CTCTTCAAGTCACCTACATGCAGCACGAACGCGAGCGGCTGCGCGTTCATCTCCGGAATCAGCTTTTCCAGCCGGAGCTCTTCGAATGCGAAGTAGGGTGTATCGCCGAACGCGTCGAAGGAAAAGCTCTCGCCGGGCACGGCGGCTGCGTGCGGTCCATTTTCCTGAGTCGGCAGCGCGATTGCGGCCACGGCGAGCGCAGCGGCAAGCGATCGGACAAGCATCACGTGTCAGCGCGAAATGGCAGGAGGACCAGCTACTATACAATCAAACGTGGCAGTCGCACCCGCCGTTTCCTATACTTGCCTCTGGTACCGGCCTTGCGCGGTACAGCGAACAGCGGAGGCTGCCATGCGCATACCCTTGTTCTTCATAGCGGTTGTCGTTTCCACCGGGTCGGCCCTCGGGCACGAAGACGAGGCAGCGGGACCGGGCGCCAATGAGAAGCTCGGCACCGTCCACTTCGCCACAGCCTGCAAAGAATCCGTCGCCGAGCAGTTCGATCGTGGCATGGCGATGTTTCACTCGTTCTGGTTCGATCCCGCAGCCAAGGTCTTCGCCGAAGTGGCGCAGGCCGATCCGAAGTGTGCAATGGCGCATTGGGGGATTGCTATGACGCGCCTGGGCAACCCCTTCGCGTGGCCGCCGGCGGACAAACAATTCGCTGCCGGGCAGGCGGCGCTCACCCAGGCCCGCGAGATCGGCGCCAGAAGTGTGCGCGAAGCGGGCTACATCGAAGCGCTCGGGCGTTTCTACGAAGACCCGCAAAAGGCCGACCTGCGTACGCGCGCTGTGGCTTTCCAGCAGGCAATGGGCGAGCTCGCGCAGCGCTACCCCGACGACACCGAAGCAAAGATTCTGTACGCGCTGCTGCTGGACGCGACCGCACTGCCCAGTGACAAGACGTTCTCGCAGCAGCTTCAGGCGGCAACCATCCTGGAAGAGATCTACCAGGTGCAGCCCGATCATCCGGGCGTGGCCCACTATCTGATTCACAGCTACGACTATCCGCCGATCGCATACAGGGGACTCGAAGCGGCGAGGCGCTACGCCAGCATCGCACCGTCGGCGCCACACGCACTGCACATGCCCGCGCATATTTTCACGCGCCTGGGTTACTGGGACGAGTCGATCGAGACCAATCGGATGTCGGCCGAAGCCGCAAAAGCGGAGCTGTCTCAGGGCACTTTGAGCCAGGGCTCCTACAACGCGCTGCATGCGATGGATTACATGGTCTATGCGTATCTGCAACAAGGACGCGATGCGAAGGCGAAGGCGTTGATCGACGAGATGAGCGCGATCAATAAAGTTGACGTTGAAAACTTCGCGGCGGCTTATGCGTTCGCGGCTTCACCGGCGCGCTACGCGCTCGAGCGCGGCGACTGGGCGAGCGCGGCGCAGCTCGAGCCGGTCCCGAAGGATCTGTCCTGGGACAAGTTCCCGCAGGCTGCGGCGATTACTGTCTTCGCCCGCGCGCTTGGCGCGGCGCGCCGGGGAGACGTTGCGCAGGCGCAAGCCGGCCTGGAGCGGCTGACTGCGCTGCGCACTGCGCTGATCAGCGCGAAGCAGATGTTCTGGGAGGATCAAGTTGCTGTGCAGATCGAGATCGTCAGCGCCTGGACCGACCTCGCGCAAGGTAACACCAGACGTGCGCTTGAGGAGATGCGTCTGGCAGCCGATCATGAGGACGCCACTGACAAACATCCTGTCACACCGGGCCCGCTGGCGCCGGCGCGCGAGCTGCTCGGTGAAATGCTGTTGCAGACCGGTCGTCCAGCTGCGGCGCTGTTCGAGTTTCAGCGCTCACAGGAGAAGGAACCCAATCGCCTGCGCGGCTTTTACGGCGCAGCGCATGCTGCAGAGCTCGCGGGCCGGGATGAGATTGCCCGCGCCAACTATGAAAAGCTGACGGCGCTCACGCAGCAGGCCGACAGCGTCCGGCCCGAAGTGGTACGCGCGCGCGCTTCGGCAACGCGCAATTGAAGGGAAAGTCTGCAGCGGCGAATCTTGAAACACAGAGTTAAAGACGGGTTTGAGTTTGCTGCGAACCTTCACGGCAAACACATCACTCGCCGCCTTCCTGCGCCATGCGGGCAAGCTGGTAGACCAGATCCAACGCCTGTTTCGGCGTCAACGCGTCGGGATTGGTGTCGCGTAGTGCGGCCAATGCCGGATGAGTCCCTGCGAGTGCGGCCGGCTCGGCCATTTGCGGGTTAGAGAACAGGTCTGCCTGCGGATTGCGGCTTGCGGCGAGCGCTTCCAGCTCCGCGAGCTGTCGTTTCGCAGCGCGTACCACGTTGCCCGGTATGCCGGCCAGTTGCGCAACCTGAATACCGTAGCTCTGCGAAGCCGGTCCTTCCTCCACCGCGTGCAGAAAGACGATGCGGTCCTTGTGCTCCACAGCGTCCAGATGCACGTTCGCCACCTCGCGATATTCGGCGGCGAGCTGGGTCAGCTCGAAATAATGCGTCGAGAACAGTACGTACGAGCGGCTCTTCTCGATCAGATGACGGGCGATGGCCCACGCCAGGGCCATGCCGTCGAAGGTCGACGTGCCGCGGCCGATTTCGTCCATCAGGACGAGGCTGCGCGGGGAGGCGTTGTGGAGGATGTTGGCCGTCTCGGTCATCTCCACCATGAACGTGGAACGGCCGCCGGCGAGATCGTCCGATGCGCCGATGCGCGTGAAGATCGCATCGATCGGGCCGATTAGCGCGGAGCTCGCAGGTACGAAGCAGCCGCAGTGTGCGAGCAGCAGGATCAGTGCGGCCTGCCGCATGTAGGTGCTCTTGCCGCCCATGTTCGGTCCGGTGATCAGCAGCAGTTTGCGCAACGGCGTCAGCTTCAGCGTATTGGGGATGAAATCG
>JBGQKF010000557.1:0-2873 GCA_041499435.1 Gammaproteobacteria bacterium | reverse complement strand
GGTTTCGTGGACACGGTCCCAGATTGCTGCGGTCAGCGCGTCGAGGTCGGAGAAGCGGATGCCGATGTTCCATGCCGCGTTATTCACCAGGATGTCGAGCCGGCCGAAGTGCCCCACCACCGCTGCGACCGATGCATCGATGGACGCCGGGTCACGCTGGTCGAGCTGCACCGTGAGGCTGCGTCTTCCCGCTGCTTCGACCGAATCGACCGTAGTCCGCGCACCCTCCGGGTAGCCGCTGTAGGAAACGGCAACATCGGCGCCCGCGGCGGCCAACGCCTTGGCGATCGCGCTGCCGATGTCGCCGGAGCCGCCTGTGACGAACGCGGTCTTGCCTGTGAGATCCATGCGCTGATCCTCGTGCAAATCTATCGAGACCCATGGTTGTCCAAAACTCTGCGCGAAGCAAGCGCGCGACGCAGTCTGGATAGACATCCAGTAATGTTCTATAGTTGCCACCGTGACGACTGCCACTGTCTTCGAAAGGCTCAACCCCGCGCAACGTGCGGCGGCGCGCTTCGGAGAACGCGCGGGGAATCACCGGTTCCGCGCCGGGCCGTTGCTGATCATTGCCGGCGCGGGCACGGGCAAGACCAACACGCTGGCGCACCGTGTCGCGCATCTCGTCCTCCAGGGTGTGAGCCCCGAGCGCATTCTCCTGCTCACATTCACACGCCGCGCCGCGCAGGAGATGACGCGGCGTGCGCAGCGGATCGTGGCCGCAGCGCTGGATGAGAAGACCGCTCACTGCCCGCAGACACCGGGCACCGCGCCCGCTGTGAGGCTACCTTGGTCGGGCACCTTCCATTCGATCGCCAATCGGCTGATCCGCCGGCATAGTGCAGTCGTCGGTCTCGACTCCAGCTTCAGCGTGCTCGACCGCGGCGATGCGGCGGATCTGATGGATGTCGTGCGCCATGAGCTGCGTTTCTCCAAGGCCGAGAAGCGCTTCCCGCGCAAGGACGTCTGCCTGGCCATTTACTCGCATCGCGTGAATACCCAAAGGCCGCTGGCCGATACGCTGGCCACCACATTCCCCTGGTGTAGCGAATGGGAAGAAGAGCTGACCCGGCTCTACCGCGTGTACGTGGATCGCAAGCTCGCCAGTCAGGCGCTCGACTACGACGATCTGCTCCTGTATTGGCACGCGATGATGCAGGATGCCTCGCTCGCCGCGGAGGTAAGCACGCAGTTCGATCAGATCCTGGTGGACGAATACCAGGATACCAATGTGCTGCAGGCGGAAATTCTCCATGCCCTGCGGCCTTCGGGCGAAGGAGTCATTGTCGTGGGCGACGACGCGCAGTCGATCTACTCGTTTCGCGCTGCCACGGTCGAGAACATCCTCGGCTTTCCGGCGCGCTACACTCCACCGGCGACCGTGGTCACGCTCGAGCAGAACTATCGCTCGACGCAGAGCGTGCTCGATGCAGCGAATGTCGTCATCGCGGAAGGGCAGCGACAGTACCGCAAGACGCTGCAGGCTACGCGGGGGTGCGGCGAGTTGCCACGCTATGTAACCGTGGCCGACGACAAGGCACAGGCCGACTACGTGGTGGAGCGCGTGCTGGAGACGCGCGAGCGCGGCGTGGCATTGAAGCGCCAGGCGGTGCTGTTTCGTAGCTCACACCATAGCGATGTGCTGGAGATCGAGCTGGTCCGTCGCAACATCCCGTATGTGAAGTACGGCGGACTCAAGTTCCTCGAGGCTGCACATGTGAAAGACCTGCTGGCGGTCCTGCGCTGGGTGGACAATCCGAAGAATCGCGTCAGCGCGTTCCGTACGCTGCAGCTCCTCCCGGGAATGGGACCGGCGAATGCGGAGCGCTGCTTCACGCACTTCGAGGCGGCCGGTCATGCGTGGCGCTCGCTTGCTTCTTTTTCCGCCCCGCCGCTCGCGGCCGATTCATGGCCCGCGTTCGCCGCGCTGATGCACGCACTCGCACCCTTCGATGAGCCCTGGGAAGGGCAAGTCGGCCGCGTGCGAGAATGGTTCGAACCGCACCTGGAGCGCATCTACGAGTCGGCGCAGGTGCGCGCGGGCGATCTCATGCAGCTCGAGCGTATCGCACAGCAGTTCGCTACGCGCGAGCGTTTCCTGACTGAGCTTGCGCTCGATCCGCCGCAAGCCACCAGCGACCTCGCCGGGCCGCCGCTGCTCGATGAGGATTTCCTGATTCTGTCGACCATCCACTCGGCGAAAGGACAGGAGTGGGATTCGGTGTACCTGCTCAATGTCGCGGACGGCAATTTTCCGTCGGATTTCTCCACCGGCAACGCCGACCTCATCGAAGAGGAACGGCGGCTGCTGTATGTTGCGATGACGCGCGCGCAGAACAGCCTGCATCTAATCGCGCCGTTACGTTACTACATCGCGCAGCAATCACGTCACAGCGACACGCATGTCTACGGCGCGCGCAGCCGGTTCATCAGCCGCGCTGTGCTCGCGCGGCTCGAGCAGGTCACCTGGCCCACAGGCTTTTCGACAGATGTCAGGCATACGGGGCACACGGCGCGGGTGGATGTCGCGGGGAAATTGCGGGGACTCTGGGGCTAGCAGCAGCGCGTAAACACCTCCGCGGTTTTCGCCCGTCGCCCTTCTCCTCTTCTCCGCGCACATGGTACCCTGCCGCCCGATCGAACCACTGCAACGAGGTATGGGTATGAAGCGCGCTGCCTTCCTGATTGTCGTGCTTTGTGCACTGCTCACGCCGGCGGTTGCTGCGCCGCCTTATCAACGACCCGGCGGCATCGCAGATCTCAATGAACCTCTGATCGTTGCCGGCTATCGGGCGCTCTTCACCTGCTCCGCGCACTTCTTTGCAGGCCGGCCGCTGGACGATATCAAGAAGGTCGAGCTGGTCGATGTGGCG
>JBGQKF010000556.1:0-2880 GCA_041499435.1 Gammaproteobacteria bacterium | reverse complement strand
GTCGTGCTGAGCCAAGCCGCTGAGAAATATTCGCTTAATGACTTCCTCGGTCGATTCGTCACCGAAAATTCCAAATGCGCCGCCCAAGTTCGCGACGAACTCGGCGCGCGTGTACTCCTCCTGGTTAAGCTGGAGCTCAACCACATGAGAATCACTCTCGCTCATATTCCCTCCTCTTTGCCTTTCCTCGCCATCATAGTGCGCCGCACCGAAGAGTGCTCTCGAGTGCGAGTGCCATGCCGCTGAGCGCAACGATTGGAACGTTGATGATGCGAGTACTCCCGGGTTAGATTGGAGCCAGGATTGAGGGACCACACGGCTGCATCGCCAAGGCTCGCCAGCAGCCACTCTGACCAGAACGTGCGGGGCCTCATCGGCGTGTCAATCCCAATGCCCGAGCGAATTCAGGCCACGTCGTAACCCCGCCCCAAGAACAAGAGATCCGGCAAGGTGGTCAGGCGAGGGTCCTAGACATGGCCTCCGGTCGTGAAGTGATTAGAGGGACTGAAACGTCGCGTCGTTGAATCCAATCAGCTGATGGAGCGGATCATGAAAAAAGCAGCCGATTCCTGTCGCACGGACGCCAGTCGCCTCCGCCTCCAGATAAAGCACTTGGCCGATCACCCCGGTCTCCCAGAAAAGTCTCCGGTAAAACCAGGGTCCGTAGCGCCGCGCGCTTCGCCGTAATGGCGCGCGCCCACAGCGGCTGCGAAGTGTGGCAGCAGGATTTCGTCAAGCTCGATCTGCCGGATAATCATTTCGATGGCGTGTTCGCCAACGCCGCGCTGTTTCATGTACCCAGCCAGAGTTGCCGCGCGTGTTGCTGGAATTGCACCAACCCTGAAACCGCGCGGTGTGGTGTTCACCTCGAACCCGCACGGCTATAACGAGGAAGGCTGGAATCGCGGATGCTACGACGCGTATCATGCCAAGCCCTTGCGATACCTCTATCGTAAGTCGATGCGTGACTTGGGTGGCCACATCATTGTCAGGTCGCTGACTAGCAGTTTCTAGCCGGTCAGATCGGCGCTGCTGCTCGCGGCAGCCCAGGTTGCGGACACACTGCCTTCATGGGTAGACTTTCCTGCATCTAACTGAAGACAGGAAAGTCAAGAGACCTCCGATGAGCAACATCGGGGCATTGCCGAGGGAGAAGACGAAGCCACCAATAGCCGTAAACCGGAAAGTTACTCCGATCTGGGGCAGAACGAGGATCTTCGGCTGCGTGAGTACTTCAAGCCGCGTGAGGTCGACCTGCTCATGGTTGCCGCCGCCACGGCAGGCCGTTACGGACATCGAGACGCCACCTTCATTCTGCTGACCTACCGGCATGATCTCCGGGTATCGAATCGGTGGCTTCGCGCTGGATCAGGTCGGCCTGAAGGCGGGACTTTTGCGCATCGAATTGAGTCCACGACGATGCCGCGAGTTCTGGCGCAATCGAAATGCGTGGGGGTATTTCGTATTCCATTCCGGAGTCGTAGTCGGCACCGGTTATCGCCACCGCTCGGAATCGTCAAATGGGACTGAAGGGCTTATCTGACGTCACCGCGACCCATGTACGCTTGCGAACGTCTCTAAACGACCCCTATGTATAGAAGCGAACTATGTATAGTTGGCGGCACCGTGTCGAGCACGGCCCCTGCGCCAGCGGGCAAAGGGGCAGTGCGCGGTCTATACATAGTTACAGCACCTGCAGGAACTGCATCAAGGCGTCGTGAGTAGTCAGGTGACCATCCGACGGATACTTTGACCATACGGGCTCGAAGCGATTTGAGTTTGTTGAAAGAGAGCCCGACCACGCTGTTGGGGGCGAGCCGGGGTTCAACGCATTCCTCAAGGATGCCTCGCTCAGCGGTAATGCCACGCAGGAGGAAATCGAATTCTTAAAACGGTTGAGGTTCAAGGGAAAGCGGCCTACGCCGCTCTACTATTACCGCGAATTGCAGAATCTGAAGGATCCACTGCATTTTCGCCCGGTAGCTGGGTAACCAATGCCTCGGTTAGCTTTTGTCTGGCGCAGCGTTATACCCTTCCGCTAGATGTCGATCGACCGTATCGCACTACATATCCATGTCGCCCATCCCGCCCATGCCACCACCGCCATGCCTGTGGGCTTCGTCCTTGGGTAACTCGGCAACCATCTTAGTCTCCTTGTGCTGCGCCAGCTTGCGCAACACTTCCCCCCGTATCCTCTGGACTCATCGCAAGCTTTAGCCGGCTGGGCGGAAACGTCACTGGGCTCACCGCGTAGCGTCATCTACTACTCTCAGCCCGGTGCGCTGTTTCGGCTTCTTCGGTACGGCGATGCTGCCGATGAGCAAGCTCGAGTACACCGGCATTGTGGAAACGCTTGCCAAGCTGGAAGATCGCTTCCGCGTGAGACTTACCGAACAGACTGCGCTCGATCTGGCATGAGGCATTGCCGACGCGCGCCATCAGTTCCGAAGAGCTCAATCAGCTGCTGGCTTATCTGAAGTCGCTGAAATGAAGTGAGACATCCCGCTCACACTTTCTCGGCATCGAGGGCGCGCGTCAACTCACGAAGCGCTGAGGAGATGTCGACGCGATAGGCAAGGGATGCGGGGTCGAGAAGCCGAAGCTCGTCGGGCAGCGACGCCACCTGCGCTGCCGTGCGCCGCCGCGCTTCGGCTAATGGCTCTGCGGCGATGCGGTGCCCGGCGTGCATCACCGGGATGAGCAGTCGTTCGCCTGACTGCGCTTCGATATCCAGGGCGACCGTATCGAAAGCCATGCCGCCCTCAGCATCGTAATTGCGAAACACCTGCTTGCACCCGGGCCAGGTGGCTTTGCCCTCCGAGCGCTTGCGCCGCGGACTGCCGGCATATTCCTGCAGCTTGTACACCGCGTCGAGGAAAG
>JBGQKF010000555.1:0-2885 GCA_041499435.1 Gammaproteobacteria bacterium | reverse complement strand
TCCAGTTGCTTTCGAGATCGGGTCGATTCACTTCCATCAACGCATTCATGGTGAGCCAGGCCGCCCCCGGTCCGATTTCACGCATGCGCGTCGTGACCGTACCGTCTGCGCGCAGAATCTTCAGGCTGCGGTACGAGCTCCTGGGGCCGGGCACGCCGCGCGCCGCGATGTCGGCCATATTGGCGTACATCGTGGACAGATCCCAGAGCGTGCCTTCAGCGCCGCCGAGAATCAGCGTGAGGCCATAGTCGTCTGGCGCGCGCGCCAACGTCGTCATACCGGCCTGCTGAAGATAGGCATGGAATCGCGCTACGCCATGCTGCTTCAGCATACGCACGGCCGGAATGTTGAGCGAGCGCGCTAATGCGAGCTGCGCCGGCACCGCACCGCGATAGGTCTTGTCGAAATTCTCCGGCATGAAGTTGCCATACTGCGTGGGCAGATCCGGAATCAAAGTACCCGGCAGAATCTCACCCTCCTCCAGCATCGCCGCGAACAGCAGCGGCTTGAGCACGCTGCCGGTGCTGCGCGGGCGACGCACGATATCCACCGCGTGGCCGGCATCGTCGGTCGATGACCCTGGCGTATTGCCCACATAAGCGAGCACCTCGAAGCTGCTGTTGTCGATCACCACCACCGCCGCGTTGCGAATGCCCTGTTTGTCCAGGTCACGCCCGTAGCGCTGGACGATTTCCTCGACCGATGTCTGCAGCGCCGGGTCGAGCATGGTCTCGAATCGATGTGTGCTCACACCGCCGCTGCTCGCGAGTGTGTCAAGCAGATGAGATGCGTGACGGGGTCGCGCCACCGGTTCATCTGGCAGCGCTTCGTGCAAGGCCAGATCCAGCTCGAGGTCCGTGAGCCGGCCATCCGCATGCAATGCGTGCAGCAGCCGGTCGCGCTTGGCCAGCAGAAGCTGGCGATTTTTACCCGGATGGATCAACGCCGGGCTGTTGGGAAGGACGGCCAGTGTGCTCGCCTCCGCCCACGAAAGTTGCTCGGCGGAGCGACCGAAATAGCGCCATGCCGCGGCATCGAGTCCCACGACATTGCCGCCGAACGGCGCATGCGCCGCGTACAGCGCCAGGATCTCGCGCTTGTTGCGGGCGAGCTCGAGACGTGTGGCCATCACCATCTCGATCAATTTCTCTCGGTACGTACGCGGCGGGTCCTCGCGCGCCATGCGGATCACCTGCATGGACAGCGTGCTGCCCCCGCTCACCACGCGGCTGTGAGTGGCGTTGAGATAGAGCGCACGCGACAGCGCGAGCGGATCCACGCCCGGATGCGAGTAGAAACGTTTGTCTTCGAAGCGCAGCAGCGCCTCCTCGAACTTGGGGGGCACTTGGCTGCGCATCGGGAAGCGCCAGTGACCATCGTTGGCTGCGCGGGCTGAGAGCAAGGTGCCATCGCGCCCGAGCAGTACGTAGGAGTACGGCTCGTTGAACAGCGGGCGAGGGAGGCAGAAGGCGTACAGGGAAAGCAGCGTGGCTGTAGTCAGCAGTGCGGTTGCCTTCTTGAGGGAAAGGTGATGGGTGAAGAGTGAAGAGCGGCCGTTGGGATGCGACGTCGATGTTCCAGCTCTCAGGCTTGCAGAGTGCGTGAGCAAGTTGAAGCGGTGGGGGGTGAAGGTTGCCCCCTCCCTCGCCCTCCCCCGCATGCGGGGGAGGGAAGTGAAAATGCGGGGCACGCCGCGCAGGGAGGTAAGAACGCTGCGGAAGTATCGAGCGAGATTCGTTGCAGACCGGCTTGTCATGGCGGCGCGCTCCGGTTGTTTCTCAGTGTGCGGTCTTCACGACCTTTACCCACTGGCCGCGGCTTTGCGCATGAAGAGTCGCGTCGTACATCGCTTCCAGCGACACCGCCGGCAGGTAGTAATTGCCCTGGTAGGCGGCGTTGAAGGCGAGCTCCACCGTCTTCGTTTCGTGCGCGGCGATGGTGAAGTAGCTGTAGACGCGATCGTCACGGATGTCCTGATAGTCGATGCCTTCCGGCGCTTTCGCCTGCAGTGATCCAAGCCGCGCGTTGTGCAGCTCCCAGCCCGACGGCACGATGTGCGAGAGGGCAAGGTTGTCGAGCTTGCGCTCGCTCAGATTCGTCACAGTGACAGTCGCGACGTAATCCGCGCCCTGCTCGAGCTGCTCGGGCTGGATGGTGTGGCCGGCCTTGTCGGCGTACTTCACGTCCAGGCGCAAACCCGCGGCGGCGGCCTTCTCATCGCCTGCCGGCGGAGCACCTTTCACAGTCACCTGCACGAAGATCGGCTTCTCTGAGGTGTTATGAATGCGCACCGTGTGACCCGCATCGGGGAAGCCCGCGAGCTTCTCGGTCAGGATGGCTTTGTCCGAACGCACTCGCTTCAACGCGCTGTTGCCTACACTCTGTTCGAACGCGAACACGTTCCCCTGCTGATCGGCACCCGCCAGGCGTCCCATGGCCATCAGCGCGTACGCTACCGACTGCGTGCTGTACCACTGTCCCGAGGCAAGCTCATCCGAGATCAAACGCGAAACCCCGCCGGCACGGTCCAAGTCACCGAGGACGATGAGGCTGTTTAGAATGATCGCGCGATCGCGGAGCTTCGAGCCGAAAGTGGGACCGGGGTCGGCGTAGTCCGAACCTTCGGGCTGCAGCCCACGCACCAGCTGCTCGGCCGCGTCGGCATGCCCAGCCAGTTTGTACGCGGCGGCCAGCTGCCAGCGCACAACCGCAGTGAGCTCACTCATCTCACGCAGCCGGTTCATGGCGCCGAGCACCGGCTGATTCACTTCGGCCAGCGTGTAGAGGCGGTACGCCTGCTCCATCATGGAGTCGGGTCCACCTGCCTTCCACGCCTGTGCGAGATTCTTCTGATGCGCGATCCAGTCGTTCAGCATCTGCGGCGG
>JBGQKF010000554.1:0-2898 GCA_041499435.1 Gammaproteobacteria bacterium | reverse complement strand
AGTGCCGATGTCCATGCCGATGTAGGCGCCGGAGAACAGCGTTCCCAGGCCGGATATCTCGCCTGCGGAAATGCGCGGCCGGACCACCCAGAAGCGCGTGTCATCGACCAGAAACTTCTCCGCCTGCTTGCTGAACTCGGCCTGGACCAGCACGAGGCTGTGGTCATCGTTGAACACGATGCTCTTCACGTGCCCCATTTCGACGTTCTTGTACTTGATCGTAGTCTTGCCCTCCTCCAGACCTTCGGCGGTCTTGAAGGTGATCGTGATGGTCGGGCCGCGCTCGAGCACGGATTTCACCGCGAGCCAGCCGCCCACCACCACGGCTATGATCGGAATCAGCCACACCAGCTGCACCGACCGTTTCCGCTTCGGCTCACTCACGGCGGAGGGCAAATCGTTGTAGCCGGGAACAGAGGGTCGCTCAGCCATCGTCACGCTCCATCGCGTCCCAGATCAGGCGCGGATCGAAAGTCATCGCGGCGATCATGGTGAGCACGACCACCGATCCGAACGCCACCGCGCCCAGGCCGGCTCGAATCGTCGCGAGCGATTGAATTTGCACCAGGCCGGCGAGAATCGCCACGACGAAGATATCGAGCATCGACCAGCGGCCGACGAATTCGACCATGCGATACAGCTTCGTACGATCGCGCGGCCGCCAGCGCAAGCGCAGTTGCGTGGTGATGAGCAGCAGCGCGATCGCGATGAGCTTCAGCATCGGCACGGTGATGCTGGCGATGAACACCACCAGCGCGAGCGGCCAGGACCCGGAAACCCATAGGTACACCACACCGCTCAAGATCGTGTCCTCCTCCGTGCCGAGGAACGAGCCGGTGACCATCACCGGAAGGACGTTGGCAGGAATATACATCACAGCCGCGGCAATCAGCAGTGCCCAGGTGCGCTCGATGCTGTGCGGTTTACGCAAGTGCACGTGTGATCCGCACCGCGCGCAGACCTGGTGCGCGTCGTGCGGCTGCGCGCGCGACACCAGGCCACACGCCTCGCAGGCCAGCAGGCCCGCCGCACTCGCCGTCATGGTCGCGCGGCTCATGGGGTGACCGGCAGCCGAGCCCATACGTCGCGCGGGTTGAACGCGGCGCTTGCGGCGGCCACCATGAACATCAACAGCGCCACGGACCAGAGCGCAACGCCTGGAATCACTTGCGCGATCGCAGCCAGCTTGACCAGCGATACCAACACACCGAGCATCAAGACTTCCACCATTCCCCACGGGCGCACCGCCTGCATGAGGCGAAACACCAGCGCCAGACCGCGCGGCACGCGTCCCCTGCGCAAAGGCAGCATCATGTAGGTCAACGCTGCAAGCTGGATGGCGGGAGCGAGGATCGCTGTCACGAACACGAGCGATGCGACCAGAAACTTGTCCTGCTGGTACAGCGTGTGCACCGCGCCTATGAGCGTGGTCGCGTTGTGATGTCCCTTGATATCGAGACCGACGATGGGGAAGGTGTTCGCCAGCACGAACAACACCACAGCGGCGAGCGTGAACGCCAGCGTGCGATCGATGCTGTTGGGCGTGTCGCGATAGAGATCTGCGCCGCAGCGCGGGCAGCAGGCTTTTCCGCCCGGCGGAAGCGCGACCTCGCGCTGAAGCAGGTCGCACTCCAGGCAAGCGATGATCGACGCGCCCGGCGCGGCCTCGCTTGAGCTCCCGGGATTCAGCGGCGGATTGATGGCGCTGTCGCTCACTTAACCTCTGCAGTCTACGCGCATGGTTGCGCTTGGCATTGTATATGTGCGCCCGGGTATAACATTAGCCGCACTGCTTCTTGTTCTTGCGGCCGCTGTAAGTGCGCTGCAATATCTCCAGACGCGATGTTGCTAGGCCCGATCCCCCGAGCCGAGATAGCAGGCGGCGCAAGCCTTAGCTTGATTCTGACTCTCTATAGCATCGCACACTATTAGACCAAGGTCCAATAGCCCCGGAGCAACCCCGTCAGGCCGAGGTTCGAGTCACCCGCGCGATCGTATCGAGCAAAGCGCTGGCATCGATCGGCTTGCAGAGATACTCTACGGCGCCGGCGGCCATGCATTGCGCTTTCGACTCCGGAGCATCGTGTGCGGTGATCACAATCGCCGGTACGTTCAGGCCTGCACCGGTCATCCTCTGTAGAACATCCAATCCGGTGAGCCCGGGCATGTGCAGGTCCAGCACCGCACAATCCGGTGCTTTCAGGCGCGCCGCGTCAAGGAACGCTGTTCCGCTGGAGAACGTATCGACCTGCAGACCGGAAGCCGACAAGAGCCGGGACAAAGCCTTGCGGACCGGCTCTTCGTCGTCCACCACGTACACCAATGGTCGAGCGTCTGTCATCTTACTTTCATTGAATCGATGACTCGCCCGGAGTGGAAGTGGACCTTGGTCCAATACAGACAGGCACGTGCTTGCACGGGGGTCGATTGCGGGCGCATTCGGGCCTGGCGGAACCGGGCTCGCCCCCGATCTTTGCGGGCGATTCTCGTACAGCTCGAGCACCGCTCAATGCTGAATCGGCAAGGCGAATGAGAAGCTGGCCCCGCCGTCGGCGTTATTCTGCACCCGGATCTGTCCGCCATGGACAGCGATGATCGAGCGTGAGATCGACAAGCCCAGCCCCAGCCCTTGCTCTTTGGTGGTGAAAAACGGCTCGAACAGGTGCTCGACGACTTCGGGTGCAATGCCGGGTCCGCGGTCGCTCACGCACAGCTCCAGCATGCGGTTGGAGTTGGTAGTGGTGTGGATCAGCAGGCGACGCTCGGCTGGCGGGTTGGCGCTCATCGCTTCGCAGGCGTTCAGGACGAGATTGAGCACGACCTGCTCGAGCTGAACCCGGTCTCCGCGCACGTGGCCCGCCTGGGCCGCGAGCTCGGTGGCGACACTGATGTTGCGGT
>JBGQKF010000553.1:0-2915 GCA_041499435.1 Gammaproteobacteria bacterium | reverse complement strand
GCCTTTGCGCCCTTTGCGTCTACGCTCTTCGGTTTACTCTACTTTAAACCCAGCCGACCCGGCAGCCACAACGAAAACGCCGGCACATAGACCAGCACCATCAAGCCAACGAATAGAACTACCAGGTACTTGAACAGCTTAACCGCGACGTCCTCCATGCGTGTGCCGGTGATGGCGCACGTCGCGAACAACCCGAGACCCACGGGCGGCGAGAACAGGCCCAGGCCCATCGCGATCACCATCACGGTGCCGAAATGCAGCGGGTGCACGCCGAGTTGCTGCGCGATCGGCGTGAACAGGGGGCCGAGGATGATCAACGCCGGCGCACCTTCGAGCACGGCGCCGAACCCGATCATCAGCAGCGCAGATACCGCTACGAAGGCCGTGGCGCCATGGTCGCGGCCCAGTGCGACCATCGCATCGGACAAGTGCGCCGGTATCTGCTGAATCGCCAAGGCGAACGAAATGCTCGATGCGGCGGCGACGATGAACAGGATGCTGCCCGACATCGCCGCCGAGCGCACGAACAGCCGCACGATGGAGCGCCAGGTCAGCTCGCGGAAGGCGAGGCCGCCCACCACCAGCGCGTAGACGACGGCGAACGCGGACACTTCGGTCGAAGTCGCGATGCCGGAGGTCACGCCTTTGCCGATCATCAGCACCATCACCAACCCGACCACTGCACCGGCGATCAGATGCGCCATCGGCTTGCGCTTCTCGAACGCATCGCGCGGATCGATGCGCGAGCCGAAGTGGATTGCGACCGCAGCCAGCGCGAGCGCAAGCGCTGCGGCAGGCACCAGACCGGCGATGAACAAGCCGCCGATCGAGATGTTGGCGACGAAGCCCAGGATGATCATGTTGATGCACGGAGGGATCGTTTCCGCCATCACCGCGGCGCCCGCCAATACGCCCGCCGCTTCGTTGGGATCCTGCCCGGTGCGGCGCACGGCCGGCATGATGATACCGCCGACCGCCGCGATGTCGGCGAGCTTGGAGCCGGACACGCCCGAGAAGAACGCGGTGGCCGCGATGATGATGACGTTGAGCCCGCCGCGCATGCGCCCGAGCATGCGGATCAGCAGCTCGATCAGGCGTGAGGACATGCCGTTGGCTTCCATCAGCAGGCCGGCGAGCACGAAGAAGGGAATGGCAAGCAGCACGAAATGATCGGTGCCGGCGAGGATCTGCTGCGAGTACACCAGCATCGGCAGCGATGGATCCGACAGAAAATAGAGCAGAGCCGCGAAGGCGAGCGCAAATGCGATCGGCACGCCGATCACGAAGCTCCCCACGAACGCGCCGATCATCAGCACGACCGGTGCGATTGCGCCACCAGGCACGAACGTATTCCAGCCCCATACGGCAAGCGCGAGCGCAAGAGCTGCAGCGAGCGTTCCCCAGACGGTGTGCGCGGGTCCGGCGAGCGCGCTGAGCGTGCCGAACAGCGTCATCAGCAGACTGCCCGCGACCAGCGGCCAGACATAGATCGACTGCGGCAGCCCGATCGGCGTGCTCTGGGCTTGGACGTCGATCAGCAGAGCACACGCCGAGGCCAGCAGCGCAGCCGACACCGCGACGATGATCCAATGACACAGCTGCACGACCGCGGCACGCCAGTGTGCGGGGAACAACTTGCGCAGACTTTCCACGCCCACGTGCTGCACGCGTCCCAGCGCGGTGGCGGCTCCGAGGAATACCAGCGCGCCCATCAGCGCGCGGGCGATCTCTTCGGCCCAGTCGAACGGTTGATGCAGGAAGTAGCGCCAGATCACCGAGCAGAACACGACGATGACATCGACCGCGAGAACCACCGCGGCGATGTGCTCGATGACGTTGAGCAGTCGCTCGAGCCAGCGCTGGAAGCGGCTGCTGCGCGCTACGACGCCTGGCAGCACCGCGTCACGCACGGCTGACGGCGATGGCCTCGAACAGCGGCTTGGTGGGCGGATACTGCGCGGCGAAAGCGGTCCAGAGCCTGGTTTCCATCTCGCGGCGCACCTGCTCGCGCTCGCTTTTGATCATCGGATAGTAAGTGATTCCGAGGCGCTTCAATTCCTCGATCGCCTGCTTGCCGTGCTCGACCGCTTGCGCGCGCTGAAATGCAGTGGCATCGGCTGCGGCCTTGAGCACCGCAGGTCGCGCGCTCTCGGGGAGCTTGTCCCAGCCGCGTTTGCCGATGACCGCCACCATCGGCGGGAACAGATGCTCGGTCAGCCAGCAGTACTTGGAAACCTCATAGAGCTTGGTCGACAGCACCGTGGAAGGATCGTGCTCGAAGCCGTCGACCACGCCGGTCTGCAACGCAGTGTACAGCTCGTTGAACGCGATCGGCGTGGGAATGGCGCCGATCAGCTTGAAGGTCTCGATGAACGCCGTGGTCGGCAACACGCGCAGCTTGACGCCTTTGATCTCGGCGAGATTGCGCACCGGGCTCTTGGTGTAGACGCTGCGCGAGCCAAAATGCGAACCCCAGCCGATGACGGTGCACTTGGTGCGCTCCTGCACGATGCGACCGAGGCGCTCGCCCGCACCGCCGTCGAGCGCTTTGAACAGATGCGGATAGCTGTCGAACACATAACCCAGATCGAGCATGCCGAGCTCGGGCGCCACGGTGGCCCAGATCGACGATCCCGTCAGCATCATGTCGATGGAGCCGATCTTCACCTGCTGGACGACATCGGCTTCCTTGCCGAGCTGGCTGTTGGGGAAATACTGCAGTTCGATCTTCGCGCCGGGCAGCGCGCTGACATTGCCCGCGAAGCGCTGGTACCAGATGTAGTGGGCGGAGTTGGGATCCGCAGGCAGGGAAGATGAAATGCGCAAGCTCACCGTCGATTGCGCCCGCGTGATGCGCGGGACGGAACCGGCGAGCGCAGCGGTTGCGACGGACAGCACAAAACGACGACGTAGCG
>JBGQKF010000552.1:0-2958 GCA_041499435.1 Gammaproteobacteria bacterium | reverse complement strand
GATCAGCCACCCTGCAGATCGCCGAACGCCACCCACTTCTTACCGTCGAAGCGCATCAGGTACATCTGCCGGATGACCCGGTAGTCGGTTGGGCTGGTGTTGTTCCTGATGCCAGGGAGATACAGCGGCAGATCGAGGTTCTTCAGATTCGCCGCCTGCTTCATCACGTTCTCGCGCGTGAGATCGTCGCCGCATTGCTTGAGGATCTGCACCATCACCTGCGCCGTCATGTAGCCCCAGACGTTCAGCTGATCGGTGAGATCGCCGTCGGGGTAGTATTTCTTCATGAAGGCGACCCACTCCTGGAACGCGGGATCGGTTTTCCAGCGCGGGTCGGCCGGGTCCTTGACGAAGCCGCTGGTGATCAGACCGGTTGATTTTTCCAGGCCCGCAGGCGTGAGCACGGCACCCACCGAGCTCGCCGGAAACGGCACGAACTGCAGCGGCTTCCACCCGATGTCGTACACCTTGCGAATCGCCTGGGCACCAAAACGAGGGGTGGTGAATTCGAACAGCGTGTCCGCCCCCGACGCGTGCAGACTCACGATCTGCGAATCGATCGTTGCATCGGTCACCTCATAGCTGGCCGTGGCGACCACCATCTGCTCGGCTTTGGCGCCGAGCGCCTCACGCAGACCCTTGAGCAAATCCTTGCCGTAGTCGTCGTTCTGATAGAGCACCGCGATCTTCGCCTGCGGCTTGGCTTGCAGAAGGTACTTGCCGAAGACCTGTGTCTCGGTCTGGGCGTTAGGCGGCCAGGACATCGACCACGGAAAGGCCCCTGGATCGTTCCACTTGTTCGCGCTGCTGTGGAGCAGGAGCTGCGGCACCTTCTTCGCGTTGAGATATTTGTGCGTGGAAGAGTTGGGCGCGGTGCCGAGCGGGCTGAAGATGGCAAGTACTTCTTCCTCCTCGACCAGCCGGCGCGTCTGCTCGACCGTTCTGGGCGGGCTGTAGCCGTCGTCGAGGCTGATCAGCCGGATCTTGCGGCCGTTTACCCCGCCTTGCTGATTGAGCATTTCGAAGAACGCGGCCTCCGACTTGCCGATCGTCCCGTACGCCGAAGCGGGCCCGCTGTAGGGCATGGTCTGGCCGAGCTTGATCTCGGTGTCGGTGACACCGGGCCCGTACTTCTTGTCGGCGGCATACACTGACGCCAGCGCAGTGATGGCGGCGAATGCAACGAGCAATGCCCGTATTCTCATAGTTGACTGCTCCTTTTGATTGACGGTCAGCGCAAGTGCACCGGCACGCGCTTGAAGCCGCGGAACCGAATCCGTCGATCGCGCTCTGCCGGCCCCGCAAGCTCGATCTTGGGAAACCGCGCGACCAGACGGCCGATCGCGATCCGCGCTTCGAGGCGCGCCACATTCATTCCGGCGCAGGCATGGTCCCCCTGCCCGAAAGCGACGTGTCGATTCGGTTTGCGGGCAACGTCCAGGCGATCCGGATCGGAGAATTGTGCCGGATCGCGATTGGCGGCGCCCACACCCAGCGTGATGAAGGTGCCGGCCGCGATCGTGCGGCCGCGAATCTCGAGCGGCGCAGTGGTCACTCGGTTGTTGAGCTGCACCGGGCTCTCGAAGCGCAGCAGCTCCTCGATGGTGCTGGCCAGCAGCTCGGGATCGGACTGCAAGCGCTGCAACTGATCGCGATGCGTGAGCAGCGCATGCATGCCATTGCCGATGAGATTGGTAGTCGTCTCGTGGCCCGCGTTCAACAGAAAGATGCAGTTGTGCAGGAGCTCCGGCTCACTCAAGCGCTCGCCGCTGATCTCCCCCTGGATCAGGCGGGTAAGAACATCGCTGTCGAAATCCTTCGGATGCGCGCGGCGCTCGGCCACCAGAGTGCGCAGATAAGCGAGAAAATCGCGTACCGCGTGATTGCCGCGATCCAGAACCTCGTCCGAGGGTGCCGGCTCCAGCGCCGACAGGATCGCCAGTGACCAGGCGCGCAGCGGCCCGCGCTCGGCGTGCGGCACGTCGAGCAGATTGCCGATCACTTCGACCGGAATCTTCGCGGCGAAGTCTTCGACGAGATCCGGCGCGTGGGTGTCGGTCAACTCCTGCAGCAGGCGATCCACCAGATCGATCACCGCGGGCTCCATCCGCGCGATCGCGCGCTGGTTGAGCGCGCCCATGATGAGCCGGCGCACGCGGGTATGCAGCGGCGGGTCGTTGAACACCAGGCTGGTGGTGTGATGCTCGTAGAGCGCGCTGTCGCCGAACTTGGGCCTGAACTCCTGCTTCTTGTCCGAGCTGGCCGCAGGACTGCGATATACCTGAACCACATCATCGTATCGCGTGAGGAACAGCGCACCACCCTCGAGCTCGTGCACGGGGTCGTGGGTGCGTAGCCACGCGTAGTAACGATACGGATCGTCGATGAAATCAGCCGGCGGGTGTGTGAGCTGAAAGTCGCGCGCGAGGTGCGCATCCGGAACGGTTTGCAAAGACGGCATCGCGCGGCTCAATCGACGGTGACGACCAGCTTGCCGGTCGCGCGATTGTCTTCGATGTATCGATGCGCTGCTACGATCTCATCGAAGCCGAACACACGATCCAGGTTGAGCGGCAGGCGACCGGCTTCGACCTCGCGCACGATACGCTGGAGCGCATCGGTGGAGTTGGCAGCGGTCACGATGTGTGTGGTGTAGGCGGTAAGCTTCACCGTCGAGGGAATGGCGACGATCGGCTCGAAGCGCTCGAGCGTCCATTGTCCTCCGAGCATACCGGCGAAGCACACCACTGCTTTGGGCGCGGCACACTGCAGGGAATCCAGCAGCGTACTGGTGCCGATCAGCTCCAGCACGCCATTCGCTCCGGTGCCGAGCACGCGCTTCACCTCCGAGGCGATAGCGCCGTTGTCGATCAGCACGTGCTGCGCTCCGGCTGCGACCAGCGCATCGCGCTTGGCGGGATTGCGTGTGGTCGTCGCCACCGTGCAGCCGAGGCTCTT
>JBGQKF010000551.1:0-2959 GCA_041499435.1 Gammaproteobacteria bacterium | reverse complement strand
GTGCGTGAACGTCGCAATCAGCGGTGCGACGGTCGGTCTGTGTCCATCCACCGAGGCGAACCTCGGCGATGGCGTCTTCGACACCGCCGCCTACGTCGCGGCAGCGGGCGCATGGGGCATCGGGTCGGACAGCCACGTCAGTATCAGCGTGCGGGAGGAACTGCGATGGCTGGAGTATGCGCAGCGCCTGCTCGAGCATAGGCGCAACGTCCTGGCAAATGCCGACGCGCCGCGCGTTGCACAGAATCTCTTCCTCGAGGCGGTCTCGGGCGGCGGGAAGGCAAGTGCTTGCAAGGTCGCGGGCCTTGCGCTCGGGCAGCGCGCCGATCTGATCGTGCTCGATCCGGCCGATGCCAACTGCTCGCTGGCCGATCCGGCGGCTGCGCTTTCGGCATGGATCTTCGGCAATCACGGCCATGGCGGGGTGCGCGACGTCATGGTCGGCGGCCGCTGGGTGGTCGAGCAAGGCCGTCACGCACGCGAGGAGCACGCGCTGCGCGACTATGTTCTGGCGCGCGATGCCTTGCTCGAGCGATAGCGACGAGTCTGGTCCCTGCCTTGCGCGGGGGAGGGACAGGGAGGGACAATTGGTTGCGGTTACTGGACAGTCGATAGCGCGATGACAGACACATTCAGACTCGCGCGCGGAACCGCTCCGCTGCTGATCTCGATGCCGCACACCGGCACGTTCCTGCCGCCCGACATCGCCACCCGACTGACGGGTGCCGCGCTTCGCTTGCCGGATACCGACTGGCACATGGAGCGTCTGTACGACTTCACCGGCGCGCTTGGAGCCTCGTTCATAGCCGCCACGCATTCGCGCTATGTGATCGATCTCAATCGACCGCCCGACGACGCGAGCCTCTATCCCGGGCAAGACACGACGGGGCTGTGCCCGGTGGACACGTTTCGGCGTGAGCCGCTGTATCTGAGTGGGCGGCAGCCGGACACGGCCGAGATTCAACGCCGCATCGGCCAGTACTGGGAGCCCTATCATGCCGCCCTGCAGAGCGAGCTCGACCGCCTGCTCCAGCTTCACCGCCGCGTGATCCTGTGGGATGCGCATTCGATCTGCGCGGTGGTGCCGCGGTTTTTCGACGGTCGATTGCCGGACCTCAATTTCGGCAGCGCCGGAGGAACCGCATGCGATCAAAGACTCGCGCAGCGCGTCCTGGAGATTGCTCGCAGTCACCCACGCTACACATCGGTCCTCGATGGCCGCTTCAAGGGTGGATACATCATGCGGCGTTATGGGCGGCCGCATGCAGGTGTGCATGCGATTCAGCTCGAGCTGGCACAGGTCACGTATATGAGCGAGGAGTATCCCTATGCGCTCGACGAGAGCCATGCCGCGACGTTGCGGCCGGTATTGATGGAGCTGCTAGAGGCGGTGTTGCAAACCAGTCTTAACCTTTGACCACGAGTGCCTCCAGCTCGACAACGCTCACGACTGCGCCGAACGCAGCAGCGCCGGAAAGAAATAAAGCAATGTCCCCGTGCGCGCAGCATAGAGCACGTACAGCGCTCCCCACAGACCGTGGTTGCCATACGGCCTGAACGCCCACCACGCGAGCAGGAAGATGGCGAGCGATGCGAGCATGGCGTTACGCATCTCGGCCGTGCGCGTCGCGCCGATGAAGATCCCGTCGAGCTGAAATGCCCATACGCTGACGAGAGGGGCGAGTGCCGCCCACGGCAGATAAGTGCGCGCAAGCGCACGCAGGCTCTGATCTACGGTGAGCATGTCGATCACCATGGTCCCGAACAGCACAAACGCGAGCGACATCACCAGTGCTACCCCGGCGGCCCACCAGGTGGTCATACGCGCCGCGGTCGTGAGCTCGGCCCGGTTCATCGCCCCGACCGCTTTCCCAACCAGCGCTTCGGCGGCGAACGCCAGGCCGTCCAGGAAGAAGGCCGCGACCGCGATGAACTGCATCAGTACCGCATTCGCACCGAGGATACCCTCGCCTTGTTTGGCGCCTTGCGCCATGAACCAGGCGAAAGCGACGATCAATGCGAGCGAACGGATCATGATGTCGCGGTTGACGGCGAGCGTGCGTCCCAGGCGCCCGGGTGCGATGAGCCGCGCGAAATCCCAGCGCCCACCCAAGCCGCGCAGATGCCGGGTGGCGATGACGAGCCCCACGACGGCCGCGATGATCTCGGCCAGCAGCGTTCCCAGCGCCACGCCCTTGACGCCCATGTCCAACCCGAGGACGAGCAGCACATCGAGGACCATATTGGTGACGTTGAGAACGAGCTGTAGAGCGAGCGCCATGCGTGCACGGCTCAGTCCGATGAACCAGCCGAGCAGCGCGTAGTTGGTGAGCGTCGCGGGAGCGGCCCAGATCCGGATGTCATAGTAGCTGCGTGCGAGCGTCTCTACTCTTGGAGGGCCATCGAGCAGCGCGAAGGCGATCTCGCCGATCGGCCACTGCAGTGCGAGCAGGCCCGCGCCGACCAGGATAGCGATGAGCACCGCGCGTCCGAGGCTCGCACGGATCTCGGTGGCGTCGGCTGCCCCGAGCGCCTGTGCCGTCAAGCCGGTCGTGCCCATGCGCAGGAAACCGAAGCCCCAGAACACGAAGTTGAATACCAGCGCGCCCAGCGCGACCGCTCCAATGTATGCCGCATCGGGCATGCGCCCCATGACTGCGGTGTCGACTACGCCGAGCAGCGGCGTCGAGACATTCGAGATCATGATCGGGACGGCGATCGCGAGGATCGCGCGATGCGTCAATCGCTGATCCCCATCGACGACTTGCGCGTTGGGCGTCAAGGAAACGTGGAGCCGATGGTCGTTCTCGTTATCTGTGGGAGGCGAGGTCAAGTAGAGAGGTCAAGTAGAAAGCATCCGGGGTCGCGCTCGAACGTCTGCGCGGCTTGCCGCCGTCCTTGACGGCACTCCGCTCGCCGGAGCAGACTCGCGGGCGTGGACTTGGCGTTATACGCGCTG
>JBGQKF010000550.1:0-2968 GCA_041499435.1 Gammaproteobacteria bacterium | reverse complement strand
CTAGTCCGCACCTCGCGGCACCGGGCTCAATTGCATATCGACCTTTCCATGTACCGGTGGTAGATTGGTGCTGCGTTGGTGAGCTAGACCGGCAGGACAACAGCCGGCGAGAGGGGGCTCGCGATGACCAGCAGGCTATCCGACTTGCAATCAATCTTGCTGTCCGTAGCGGAAAGCGCAGCGCACCTGTGCGATGCTGACGATACTGTCATTTTGCGCGTAGAGAACGATCACTTCTCGGTAGCAAGCCATTTCGGCTCTCTCTCTAAGGTTTCAATTGGGCAACCATTTCCAATAGACAGCAATTGGTTGTGTGGCCGAGCATTCGGTGAGCGCGCCACGGTGCACGTCCGTGACATGGTCCTCGAATCATGCAGCGACTTCGATAATCCGACTCCTCAGAACGGCGCGAACTACCGCAGCGCGCTGGCAGCGCCCATCTTCTGCGATGAGCAAGCCATCGGTGCGATCGCCATTCGGCGTCAGGAAGCGCGTCCGTTTACTGCGAAAGATATCGAGCTGCTGAAGTCTCTGGCTGAGCGTTCTGGGGTCGAGATCGACAATGCAAAGTTGCGGACGGAAGTAAAGGAAAAAGATCTCGCTCTGGCGGAAGCGTTCGAGCAGCAGGCCGCCACGAGTGAGATCCTGCGCGTGATCAGCAGCTCACCGACGGATCTGCAGCGGGTGCTGGACGCTGTCGCGGAGAGCGCCGGACGCTTGTGTGACGCCCCTGACGTAGTCGTCAGCCGCGTGGAGGGTGAACGGCACAAGCTGGCTGCACATTATGGCCCCGTGCCCATGCTTATATTTGAGGAAGGCCTCTCAACAAACCGCGAGACAGTGACTGGCGCAGCTATCATCGATCGTAACGTCGTCCAGGTTCAGGATCTCTTGGCAGAGTCTGCGACTGCCTTTGCGGCCTCGAGAGATTTCGCGATGCGGACGGGGTTTCGCACCGTCCTCGCGGCGCCACTGCTCCGCGAAGGAGTTGCGCTCGGTGTGATCGCGGTTCGCCGCACAGAGGTACGCCCATTCACCGACAAACAGATCGCCCTTCTCAAAACCATCGCCGACCAGGCGGTGATCGCGATCGAGAACACGCGGCTCTTCAACGAGCTTCAGGAGCAACTCGAGCAGCAGACGGCGACAAGCGAGATCCTGCGCGTGATCAGCCAATCACAAAACGACGTGCAGCCGGTGTTCGAGACGATCGCGGCGAATGCGCGCAAGCTGTGTGGCGGCACGACAGCGTGGGTGAATACCTTCGATGGCAAGCTCATCCATTCGCGGGCTGCCGATGGCGCCAGCGCCGAAGCACTCGAAGCGGCCAGCCGCGAATTCCCGATGCCGCCGGGCCGAGGCGGAGCAAATGCCCGGGCCATCCTCACCGGAGCTGTGGCCTATGTACCGGATGTTCGAGACGATCCCGAGTATCGCTTGCACAGGCTGGCTGGGGTGGTCGGGCTTCGCAGCACGCTTTCCGTACCATTGCTTTGCGAGGGCAGCCCAATTGGAACGATCAGTGTCAATCATGCCGAGCCGTCGGCGTTCTCAGACAGGCAGATTGCGATGCTCCAAACCTTCGCCGACCAGGCGGTGATTGCGATCGAGAACACGCGGCTGTTCAACGAGCTGCAGACCCGCAACCGAGATCTGACCGAAGCGCTGGAGCAGCAAACCGCGACCAGCGAAATTCTGCGGGTGATCAGCAGCTCGCCCACGGACTTGCAGCCTGTCCTAGATGCCGTCGCTGAACGTGCTGCCCGGTTATGTGACGCTCGCGGTGCTGTGATACTTCAACTTGAAGGTGGCCGTCTCAAGGAGGTTGCGAATTACGGTCGGTTGCCATTGGCCTTCGACACGTTGTACGTGCCCCTTGATCCTCATTTGGTGTCGGGTAAGGCGATCATTGAACGGCGAACTGTCCACATTCCCGATATTCTCGCAGAGTCGGATGAAGAGTTTGATACGGCAAAAACGTATGCACGTGAAATTGGCTCGCGAACCGTACTTGTGGTTCCTATGCTCCGTGAGGGTTCCGCGATTGGAGTCATCAACATTCGTCGCACAGAAGTGCAGCCATTTTCTCAGAGGCAGATTGCGCTTCTAGAGAACTTCGCGAACCAAGCAGTCATCGCGATCGAGAACACGCGGCTGTTCAACGAGCTGCAAGCACGGACTCAAGAGCTTGCGCGCTCGGTGGCGCAGTTGCGCTCGCTCGCTGAGGTGAGCCGAGCGGTGAACTCTACGCTCGATCTGGGCGAGGTGCTCACTACGATTGCGTCGCGAGCGGTACAGCTCTCGTCAGCCGACGGAGGCGCACTGTATGAGTTCAATGAAGCTACGAACGAGCTGGTGTCGCGGGCAACTGTCGGCTATGACCCGGAACTCATAGATATGCTGTCAGAGAAGCCGCTTCTACTCGACGAGAGCGTGGTCGGTCGCGCGGCGGCCATGGGTGCGCCGGTTCAAATCCCGAACATTGCACAGGATGCTGCATACACTGGCCGCGTACGCGACGCCTTGGAACGCGCTGGTTTTCACGCTGTGCTCGCTGTCCCGCTGTTATGGGAGGGTCGCCTGATCGGGGGGCTCGCCATCGGACGCAAGGCCGCGGGTACATTCTCGCCTGAGGTGATTGATGTTCTGCAAACCTTCGCCACGCACTCCACGCTCGCCATTCAGAACGCTCGGCTATTCCATGAAATCGAGCAAAAGAGCCGTGAGCTGGAAATCGCCAGCCAGCACAAGTCTGAGTTCCTGGCGAATATGAGCCACGAGTTGCGCACCCCGCTCAATGCCGTGATCGGTTTTTCCGAAGTGTTGCAGGAACAGATGTTCGGCGAGTTGAATGATAAGCAAGCCGACTACATGCGTGACATTCATTCTTCAGGACTGCATCTGCTGTCGTTGATCAACGATATTCTGGATTTGTCCAAGATCGAGGCTGGACGTATGGAATTGTCGT
>JBGQKF010000549.1:0-2980 GCA_041499435.1 Gammaproteobacteria bacterium | reverse complement strand
GGACTGGAAGAGCAGGCGTTCTACGATCCGGTGAACTTCACTTTCCCGGCCGGTGCGCATGTGGCCGAGGTCGAGATCGATCCGGACACGGGCATGGTGAAGCTCGCGAGCTACATCGCGGTCGACGACGTGGGCACGGTGATCAATCCGATGATCGTCGAGGGTCAGATCCACGGCGGCGTCGTGCAGGGTGTGGGACAGGCGCTGTTCGAAGATTGCGTGTACGACCCGGAATCCGGCCAGCTGCTGTCGGGCTCGTTCATGGACTATTGCATGCCGCGCGCGGACGACGTTCCGCCGATGAAAGTGGCGACCCACATCACACCATGCACGCACACCGCGCTCGGCGTGAAAGGCTGCGGAGAGGTGGGCACGATCGGCTCGCCTGCCACCGTGATCAACGCCGTCGTCGATGCGCTTGCGCACCTGGGCGTGACGCACGTCGACATGCCTGCGACCCCGAATCGCGTCTGGCACATCATTCAAAGCGCCGGAGCGGCGAGCAAGTAACCAACTGGAGCCACAGCATGAGGCCCTTCGACTACCATCGCGCGGCCAGCCTGGCCGACGCTTCCGCGGTCCTCAAGGCCGCGCCCGAAGCGCGCCTGCTGGCCGGCGGCATGACGCTGATTCCGGCGCTCAAGCTGCGACTGGCGACGCCGAGCGCACTCATCGACCTCGCGGCGATCTCAGAGCTGCGCGGGATTCGTACGGCGGGCGGCACGATCACCGTGGGCGCGATGACGCGGCACGCGGAGCTCGAGCGCTCGCCGCAAGTGCGCGAGGCGATCCCGGCGCTCGCGGATCTTGCGGGAATGATCGGCGACCCGCAGGTCCGCAATCGCGGCACGCTCGGCGGATCGATTGCCAATAACGATCCGGCTGCAGACTATCCCGCCGCCGTGCTCGCACTGGGCGCGAGCATCACCACCAATCAGCGTACGATCGCAGCCGATGACTTTTTTACGGGCATGTTCGAGACCGCGCTGCGCTCCGGCGAGATCATCACTGCGGTGAGCTTTCCGGTGCCGCGCGGCGCTGGATACGAGAAGTTCCGCAGTCCCGCGTCACGTTACGCGCTGGTGGGCGTGTTCGTCGCGAGGACGCAGACGGGCGTGCGCGTCGCGGTCACCGGCGCGGCGCCCTGCGTGTTCCGCGCCACTGCGATGGAAACGGCGCTCACGGAGAAGTTCGCTCCCGAAGCGCTCGCGAGCATTCGTACGCCCAGCGACGGGCTGAACTCGGACATGCATGCCGACGCGCAATATCGCGCACACCTCATCGGCGTGCTGGCGCGGCGAGCGGTGGAAAAGATCGTCGACGCGGCGGCGAGGCGCTGATGGTGCAGGCACCGATCAGGAGTCGAGCCGCGCCCGCCATCGGCGAGCTGGCGCGTCTGTCCGCAGCCGAGCTGCTCGCGGGCTATGCCGCCAGAACCTTCACGCCCTCCGATGTCGTCGAGGAGGTGATCGATGCGCTGATACATACCGATGCCATCTGCAACGTCATGGTGACGCCGATGTTCGACTCGGCGCGCGCTGCGGCGAGCGGGGCGACTACGGCCTGGCGAAACGGTGGTCCGCACGGAAGGCTCGCCGGCGTGCCGGTCACGGTGAAAGACTTGATCTTCGTCGCCGGTGTGCCAGCGCACGGCGGGGCACCGGCGCACGCGCATTTCGTACCGGACGTGGACGCGGCGGTGGTGAGTGCATTGCGCGAAGCGGGCGCCATCATCACCTGCAAGACCACCACCTGCGAATCGGGTTACAAGCTCACGGCCGACAGCCCCGTCTCCGGTGTTACGCGCAATCCCTGGCGCGTCGATCGCACCAGCGGTGGATCGAGCGGAGGCGCGGCCGCAGGAGTCGCCGCAGGCTGCGGGCCCCTGGCGCTCGGTACCGATGGTGTGGGATCGATCCGAGTGCCGGCCTCTTTCTGCGGCGTGTTCGGGATCAAGCCGACTTTCGGGCTCGTTTCCAGAACGCCAGGGTTCTCACCGCCTTCCTGGGCGACGCTCGCGCATACCGGACCGATCGGACGCACGGTGCACGATGTCGCGCTGCTGCTCGAAGTCATCGCCGGTCATGATGTGCGCGATGCGGCGAGCCTGCCGGTGCAGCGGCGCGTTTTCGATACGACACCCGGACCGCTGGCCGGGGTCACCATTGCGTATTCGCCCGATCTCGGCTTTGCTGCGGTTTCGCCTGATGTACGCCAGGCATTTGCACAGGCCATCGATGTGCTCGACGATCTCGGCGCCGAGCTGGTGTTTGAGCACGCCGGCATCGATCCCGAAGCGCTGGAGCACACCATCAAGCCGATCGCCTACACCGAGCAGGCGGCGGCGGTCGCGGGAAGAGAGCCGAGCAGGCTGGCGCAATCGGACGGCGACTATCATCGCGTGATTGCCCGCGGACGCGAGTATCGCGGCACCGACTACGTCGAAGCCACTTACCGACGCACCCAGTTGCGCAGTCGTTTCGTGGAGTTGTTCCGGAAGGTGGATCTGCTCGTGACGCCCACCGTGGCAGTCACTGCATTCGACGCGGGAATGCTCGGCGTGGATGAGATCGACGGGCATCCGGTCGATCGGCACCTCGGCTGGTCGCCGTTCTCATGGCCGATAAACCTGGCGGGCCTGCCGGCGGCCACCATTCCGTGCGGATTCGACCACGATGGGTTGCCGATCGGGATGCAGATCGTGGCTCCGTGGCTCGAGGAGGGGCGCATCTTTCGCGTCGCTGCGGCGTTCGAGGCGGCTCGCCCCTGGCTCGATCGCTGGCCGAGCTTTGCCGCCGGCTGAGTCGGGTGCGGCTGCATCTTTCTCCGGCGTCTCTACGCTGTGCTGGCCATGCAGATTGTTGGCGAGATAGTCGTGCAACGCGGTGGCCGCGGCGGTCGGTGTTCCCGGCGCTCGATAGAGCAGCAGATCGACTGCCGGCAGCGGCGGGAAATATTCATTCGCGCCGATCTGCCGCAT
>JBGQKF010000548.1:0-2993 GCA_041499435.1 Gammaproteobacteria bacterium | reverse complement strand
TGACGATGCGCTGCGCCCGCGCCTGCAGCGCCTGAGCGATGAGCTGGGGGAGACGATCCAGTACGCGCGACATCTGATCGGCGAGCTGTGGCCGGCGATGGTAGGCCACCTGGGACTGGCAAGTGCCATGCAGCAGGAGATCGCAGATGTGCGCGGCCGCAGCGCCGCCTCGATCGATCTTGACATCGAAGGCGATGTCGATGGCATCGGTGAGGCGTCTGCGATCGCGCTGTATCGGCTCACCCAGCAGGTGGTCGCGGGCTGTGCAACCGATCCGCCGCAGGTGCGCGGAGCACGCATCGCCCTGCGGCGAACCGATGGCAACGTCGAGCTTCATATCCAACTCGACGCGGCTCTTGCGTGGGACGACGCGTGGCTCCTGCTCGAGGAGCGGGTAGCCCACCTCGGCGGTCAACTCACCTGGGACCAGACACGACCAGGGAGCACCTTAATCGATGTAGTACTCCCGGTCGCGGCTTGAGATGACAATCACCGCGAGCGCGCCCGGCCGCAATTGATGTCACCTATGCGAAGAATCATCCATGCCGGCGCAGATTACGCCGAAGCCTCCTCCCGTCGGCACGTACTGCGCGGGATCGGCTTCGACGTCATTGCTGTGTCCGATCTCACCGCCGTCGAACGCCTGGCGCGCGAGCATGGGGCCGAGCTCATTGTTCTCGAGCCAAACGCTGCTCGCACTCCCGCACTCAGCAAGAACTCGGTGTCCGGTATTCCGGTGCTGGATCTGAACCTGGGATGGGATGGCCTGGTGGAGTGCTGTAATGAGAGTGAGATTGCCCTGGCGGTCACCGCGTTGTTGCGACTGAATGCAACCGAGCAGGCGCTGCGTGAGAGCGATTTGCGTTTTCGCAGCGTGGCCGACGCCGCGCCCGTTTTGATCTGGAGCTCGGGGGTGGACCGGCTGCGCGATTACTTCAATCAGTCGTGGTTGTATTTCACCGGACGCGCCGCGGATCAGGAGCTCGGCGAGGGCTGGGTGCGGGGCTTGCATCCGTTGGACCGTGAACGCTGCCTCGCCGCATATCGCGAGGCATTCGATGCGCGCAGCGATTTCGAGATCGAATATCGCCTGCTTCACCGCGACGACGCCTACCGCTGGGTGCTCGAACGCGGCGTGCCGCGCTATACGCCCGACGGTATCTTCGCCGGCTACGCCGGCTCTTGCATCGACATCACCGAGCGTAAGACGGTTGAGGCGGAACGCGAGCGGCTGCTGAATGGCCAGGTGGCGCTGCGCGAGCTGGCCGAAGCGAGCGAGCGCCGCAGCGCGCTGCTCGCAGAAATCTCAGATCTGTTGAGCGCCGGCCTGGACTCCGGGCCGGCGCTGGAAGCGCTCGCCTCCAAAGGCGTGCCGATGCTGGGCGACTGCTGTCTCATCGACTTGATCGATGCGCAAGGTCGCCTGCAGCGAGCGGGCTCTTCCTGCGCCTGCGAGGCAGATGAGATGAAAAGCGCCTTTGCCGACTATGCCATGCGGACCGCTGGCGTCGAGTGCCAGGGGAACCCCGCGATGCAGGCCATCACATCGCGAAAGCCGGTCGTCGTGGAGCAGGTTTCGCGTGCGTGGATGCTGCGCACGGGTCTGGATCCCGGGCACGGCGCGCTGCTCGCGGCGCTCGGCGTCCATGCGTTGTTCGTGGTGCCGTTGCTGGGTGCGGGCGAACCGTTGGGTGCGGTGAGCTTCCTGCTGCTCGATCCGGCGCGCCGCTTCGTGCTGGCCGACGTGCATCTGGCGCAGGAGATGGCGAGCCGCATCGCGCTCGGGCTACGCAACCGCACGCTGTTCGCGGAGGCCGAGAGCGCACGCCGGCAGGCTGAGGAGGCGAGCCGGGTGAAAGATGAATTTCTCGCCACCATCTCACATGAGCTGCGCCAGCCCGTCCACGCCATCAGCGGCTGGGTGCGTCTGTTGAAAACCGGCAGACTGCCCCCGGAGAAGGCCATTCACGCGGTGCAGATGATCGAGCAGAACGTCGCCCTGCAGACGCAGATCGTATGCGATCTGCTCGATGTGTCGGCCATGATCACCGGTCAGCTCTATCTCGAGGTGCAGCCGATCGCGCTGCCGCCAGTCATCGCCGCTGCGGTCGATTCGGTGCAGGCTGCGGCCGAGGCGAAAGGCATCGCGCTGTGCGCCGATCTGGACCCCTGCGCGCAACTGGTGAAGGGCGATGCCAAGCGCCTGCAGCAGGCGGTCTGGAATCTGCTGTATAACGCGATCAAGTTTACGCCGCGTGACGGACGCGTCGAGGTCTCGCTGACCAGCGCGGGGGCTCACGCGCAGATCAGCGTCGTCGACAATGGGCCGGGCATCGACGCGCAATTCCTGCCGCATGTCTTCGATCATTTTCGCCAGCAGGACAGCACGACCACGCGCAAGCACGGAGGCCTGGGTCTTGGGCTCGCTATCGTGCGGCATGTGGTCGAGCTGCATGGAGGACAGGTGCGCGCGCAAAATGTGGGACGCGGCCATGGCGCGATGTTCGTGATGACCCTTCCCTATGCGACCATGCAATCCTTGGCGCCTGTGATGGCGGCCGGTGATCGCGCCTGAGCCAGCCGGCCGCATGCCGATAGCGCCCGATCAGCCTATCGCTCAAGCCATGACGCGCATCCTGGTGGTGGACGATCATGCGCCTTCCGCGGAGATGGTCGCCGAGATCCTCGGGCTGGAAGGCTACGAGGTGCACATCGCGCATTCAGCCAGCGAAGCGATCGATGAGGCAGAACACTTTGCGCCACGGGTGGTGATCCTCGATATCGGCTTGCCCGATGAAGACGGCTTCGAGGTCGCGCGCAAGATCAAAGCCCGCGTCGAGCTGCAGGCGATTCGATTGATTGCGCTCAGTGGCTACGGACAATCGCAGTATCCGCGGCGCGCGCGGGAAGCCGGGTTCGAGCGCTATCTGGTCAAGCCGGTGGATCTCGATGAATTGCTCGCGCTGGTGCGCGAGCTGGCGGGGTGATCGATG
>JBGQKF010000547.1:0-3002 GCA_041499435.1 Gammaproteobacteria bacterium | reverse complement strand
CCGGTCGGCGATGCTCGCAAGCTCGCGTACTTATTGCGCCATCCTCAGACACCCGATCCGCGGGTGCCGCAAAGAGCGATTGAGCAGTGAGGCCCCCACATCGGTGAAGAGGTGAAGAGGTGAAGAGGTGAAGAGATGAGGGCGGCCGGTCGTCCCAAGGACCGAGCGCGTATGCGCTTTCACCTGTTCACTTTTTCACCTCTTCACCTTTTCACTTCTTTTCACTTCGCTTCCACCGCAAGCCTCTCGGCTACTGGCAGTCGCCCACCCGCCGCGCACTGAAGTTTTGCACCATTGGCACCGCTTGATCGCCACCCATCTGCACCGAGAGATTCATGCGGCCGGTAAACTCGTCGCCGTTGAACTGCGTCTCGCCGGTACCTGAAACCTCCATCTGTCCTGTGCATGTGAGATTCCAGCGCGCCTGACTACCGGTCTGCTGAAAGTCGGACACCTTGCACGCACCCGTGCCGCCCATCTGGCCCATCAAATCCTGCACGCTTTGCTGACTCACGCACTGACGAACGACCATCGGCGCCTGCGAGACCGGCATACCAGCGATCTCCGCACGCACACTGATTTCGTACAGGCCTTCGCGGATGTCGGCAGCGGAGGCGGTGGTGGCTAGCAGCGCGGTTGCGGCGATGAGAGATTTCATCGGTTGCCTTACATCAGCACCAAGTTGTCGCGATGGATCAGCTCCGGCTCATCGATATAACCGAGTCGCGCTTCGATCTCATGACTCGGTGTGCGCAGAATTTTGCGCGTCTCGATGGCGTTGTAATTCACCAGTCCGCGGGCAACCTCGCGTCCAGACGGATCGAGGCAGCTAACCACCTCGCCGCGTTCGAATTCGCCGCTCACATCTTCTACGCCGATCGGCAGCAGGCTCTTGCCGTCCTTTGCCAAAGCGCGCACCGCGCCCGCATCCAGGGTGAGGCGCCCACGCACCTGCAGATGATCGGCGAGCCACTGCTTGCGCGCCGCCAGCGTCATGGTCTGCGCGATGAGCTGCGTCCCGATCTGCTCGCCATCGGTCAGCCGCACCAGCACATTGGGTTCTCGTCCCGAGGCGATGATCGTGTGCGCACCGCTGCGCGCCGCGCGCTTCGCCGCGCGGATCTTGGTGATCATGCCGCCGCTGCCGATGTGGCTGCCGACGCCGCCGGCCATCTCATCGAGCCGCGGATCGCCGGCCTTTGCTTCGGCCACCAGCGCCGCATCCAGGTGCCGGCGAGGATCGCGATCGAACAAGCCCGGCTGATCGGTGAGGATGACGAGCGCGTCGGCCTCCACCAGGTTGGTTACCAGCGCGGCCAGCGTGTCATTGTCCCCGAACTTGATCTCGTCGATGGCGACCGTGTCGTTCTCATTGATGACCGGAATGGTGTTGAGCTCGAGCAGCGTGCGCAGCGTCGAGCGTGCATTCAAATAACGCCGCCGGTCGGCGAGATCTTCGTGTGTGAGCAGGATTTGGGCAGCGTGCAGGTTATGCGTACGAAAGCACGATTCATAGGCCTGCACCAGCCCCATCTGTCCAAGCGCCGCGGCGGCCTGCAGATGATGGAGCTGCCGCGGCCGGCGCTTCCAGCCCAGGCGCTGCATCCCCTCGGCGATCGCGCCGGAGGAGACCAGCAGCACTTCCCGCTCGCGCCGCTTGAGCTCCGCAATCTGCTCAGCCCAATTCGCCAGCGCCGCGTGGTCGAGTCCGTGGCCTTGATTGGTCACCAGGCTGCTGCCCACTTTGATCACCAGGCGGCGCGCCTGTGCGAGAACTGAGCTCATCGAGCTATTCGGGTCCGATTTCCGCAGCGGCGTCATGCTCTTCTACGGCGTGCTGCACCAAATCCATGACTGCGAAGCTGAGAGCATCGCATCCCGATCCGTTGATGGCCGAGATGGCGAACACCGGCGGGCGCGGCTGCTCCGCATCGCCGAAATAGGCATCGACGAAGGCACGCACGCGCGCTTCTCGCTCTTCTTCGGGAATCAGATCGATCTTGTTCAGCACCAGAAAGCGCGGCTTGCGATAGAGCTGCTCGTCGTATTTGCGCAGCTCCTCGACGATGGCGTGAGCCTCGCGTACCGGGTCCGCATTCTCATCGAGCGGTGCCAGATCGACAATATGCAGCAGCAGCCGGGTGCGCTGCAGATGGCGTAGAAACTGATGTCCCAGGCCTGCGCCCTCAGCAGCACCCTCGATCAACCCGGGAATGTCGGCGATGACGAAGCTGCGATTGACGTCTACTCGCACCACGCCCAGCTGCGGGTGCAGCGTCGTAAAGGGGTAATCGGCCACCTTTGGACGAGCTGCAGATACCGCGCGGATGAAGGTCGATTTGCCGGCGTTGGGCAGGCCGAGCAGGCCGACGTCTGCGAGCACTTTCAGCTCGAGACGCAGCCTGCGTGATTCCTCCGGCCCACCAAGCGTGAACTGCCGCGGCGCCTGGTTGGTGCTCGACTTGAAGTGCAGGTTGCCAAGCCCGCCCGCGCCGCCCTTCGCGATCAGGGCGCGCTCGCCATCGCGCGCGAGATCGGCAATCACCACGCCGCTGTCGGCATCTGCGATCACGGTACCCACGGGCACCGGGAGCGTGATGTCGGCCGCGCCTTTGCCGTAGCAGTCTGAGCCCTGGCCGTTCTCGCCGTTCTTCGCGCGATGGATGCGAGCAAACCGATACTCCACCAGCGTGTTCAAGTTGCGGTCGGCTTGCGCGTAGACGCTGCCGCCGCGTCCGCCATCGCCGCCGCTGGGGCCGCCGCGCGGGACGTACTTTTCCCGCCGGAAGGCGGCAACGCCGTCGCCGCCTTTACCCGAGTGGACTTCGATGATGGCTTCGTCGATGAACTTCATGTTGAGTGAATCTTCGATCGGAAAAACAAAAGCCCTATCGCAATGATAGGGCTTTCGGGTGGATTGGAACCGCGCCGGTCAGACGGGCACGATCTCCACCCGCTTGTTGTTGCGCGGGCCGGCAACCGAGAACTTGACGTAACCCGGG
>JBGQKF010000546.1:0-3005 GCA_041499435.1 Gammaproteobacteria bacterium | reverse complement strand
GCTTCGATCTCGGGTACGGTGCCATTGGCTTGATCGTCTCGGGCTTCAGCCTGGGCGGCTTGCTGTACAGCGTCTCTGTGCAGCCGCTCGTGCGCCGCCTCGGCGAGAAGGGACTGGTGCGCGGCGGCGGCAGCGTGCTGTTGATCTGCTTCGTCGGTATAGTCGCGGCGCCGACGTGGTGGGCCAGCGTGCCGTTCTTCATCGGCATCGGCTTTGGCTTCTACATGTTCCACAACACATTGCAGACGCGCGCCTCGGAGATGGCACCGCATACGCGCGGTTCTGCGGTGTCGCTGTTCGCCTTTTGCTTATTCGTCGGGCAGGCTGCCGGTGTTGCGGCTTTCGGTGGCGGAATCTCGCTGGTCGGCTACGTGCCGATGCTGGTCGGGGCAGGTGCTGCGCTTGCATTGCTCGGACACTGGTTTCGACAACGGCTTGTGCGGCATCGCACGCCGCCGCTGCGTACGTCAAGCGTCAATCCGCGCGCGTGAGCTTCATTCGCCGTCCGCGGCATTGACCACGCGATTGCGGCCGCCCTGCTTGGCGTGGTACATGGCCTTGTCGGCTTTCTCCATGATGAGCTCCAGGCTTCCGCCGTCGTCCGGGTAGCTGGCGATGCCGATGCTCACCGTCGTCACCACATCCGTGCCATGCACATCGAGCCGCGACATCTCGATCGCGCGGCGAATGCGCTCACCCATCTCGCGGGCGCCGCGCGCGTCGGTCTCGGGCAGTAGCGCGATGAACTCATCTCCGCCGTAGCGGGCCAGCACATCGGACCCGCGCAGCTCGCTACGCACGGTGCGGGCCACGTGCTGCAGCAGCCGGTTGCCGCTTTCGTGTCCGTGCGTATCGTTCACCTGCTTGAGGTTGTCGCAATCGATCATCACCACCGACAGCGGGTGCGAGTAGCGCAGCGATTGCTTGAAGTTGCGGCTCAGCACGACGGTGAATGCGCGCATGTTGTACAAGCCGGTCAGCTCGTCGGTGTCCGACACGCGCTTGATCTTGTCCACAGCGAAGCGGATGTCGGCCGACAGCATGGTGGTGATGTAGGCGACCAGAATGACCGGCGCGAGCAGTGCCATCAGCTCGCCCCAGTACTGCAGCGACATCAGATTGCGCGTGTGTGGATCGTAGTGCAGGCCCATGAAACAGAGCGCAACGGCGACCATCTCGATGCAGGTCATCAGCTTGCCGAGAATCAGTGCACTGGCGATGATCGGCAGCAGGTACAGATTGAGGAGCGGGCTCGCGATCTTGCCGGCAAAGAGCACGACCCAGGTGATGAAAATGAGCATCACCCATGTCTCGATGGCAAGCTTGAGCAGCGTTTCTTGGCGGTAGAAGTTGATGTAGTGCAGCCCCAGAATGAACGCGGTGAAGAAGCACAGCGCCATGGCAATCGCCGAGCGGCTCTCGCCAGCGGGGCCGCCGGCGACGAGATAGATCAGCACCAGGATCAGCAGCAGCCACTCGATCTCGGAGATGGTGCGCGAGAAGCCCTTGATCTCGTCCTGTTCGATGGCAAGCCCGATGCTGGGACGTATCAGCATGGCGGCGGGTGGCGATCTGCCGGCGAGCGCGCTGCTCCTGGGGTAAAGGATTGGCGAGCCGGTGTGGAATTGTGCATGGGCGTCCGGTCCTGGAAAGCGCTAACCATGACAGGTACATTCGGGCCGCATAGCGGTCACCTTTGCCGCGAAGACCGTGTAGGCTCTCGCGGCGAGGTGGGATAAGCAAAGGATGCACCATGCCCTATTGGGATTTCGGCGCGGGGTGCCGCTTGGGGCTTGCGCTGGCGTTGGCGGCCACCCTTCCGCTCGCCGCCGATCAGGTCTATTACCCGGGTCCCGGCTCGCAGTGGGAGCAACGCGCTCCGGAGTCCGTCGGCATGGACCCGGAGGGAGTTGCGGCGGCCGTGAAGTTCGCTCAGGACCATGAGGTCGACTGGTTGCGCGACCTGCGCGCGCAGATCGCGAAAGACGTGGCCGGCGAGCCTTTCGGTGAGGTTCTTGGCGAGACGAAGGAGCGTGGCGGCCCGGCCGGGATGATCGTGCGACACGGGTACGAGGTGGCGCGATGGGGGGATGTCGAGCGCGTGGAGATGAGCTTCAGTGTGGCCAAGAGCTATCTGTCGACCATCGCCGGACTTGCGGTCGAGCGTGGTCTGATCAAGGATGTGCGCGACCCGGTATGGAAATACATTCATGACGGCGGGTTCGACAGCGGCCACAACACGAAGATAACCTGGCAGATGCTGCTCAACCAGACCAGTGAGTGGGAAGGAAAGCTTTGGGGGAAGCCCGACCTGGCCGACCGTCGTCAGGGATACGGCCGCAAGTTGCAGGAGCCGGGCACATTCTGGGAGTACAACGATGTGCGCGTGAACCGGCTGGCGCTGGCGCTGTTGCTGGTTTGGAACAAGCCCCTGCCTCAGGTGCTCAAGGAGCAGGTGATGGATCCGATCGGCGCGAGCAGCACCTGGGTGTGGCACGGTTACCGCAATTCCTACATTCCGCTGAACGGCTTCGCCGTCCAGTCAGTGAGCGGGGGCAGCCACTGGGGCGGAGGCCTGTGGGCGAGCACCGTGGATCACGCGCGTTTCGGGTTGTTGTTTCTGCGCAAAGGCCAGTGGAACGGCCGGCAGATCATCTCCGAGCGCTGGGTTCGGATGGCCACAACCCCCACCGATATCGCCCCGCATTACGGCTATATGTGGTGGCTGAATGGCCGGCGCAAAATCGTGCCGAGCGCACCCGCCTCGAGCTTCTTCGCTCTGGGGTCGGGCGGCAATGTAATCTGGATCGATCCTGACCACGACCTGGTCGTAGTGACGCGGTGGCTCGATTTCGGCGCGCTCGATGGGTTCGCTAAGAGGGTTGTGGAGGCGGTGAAGAGTGAAGAGTGAAGGGTGAAGGGTGAAGGGTGAAGGGTGAAGGGTGAAGGGTGAAGGGTGAAGGGTGAAGGGTGAAGGGTGAAGGGTGAAGGGTGAAGGGTGAAGC
>JBGQKF010000545.1:0-3014 GCA_041499435.1 Gammaproteobacteria bacterium | reverse complement strand
GAGCGAACTGAGATGGAACAGCAGCTCGCCGCGACAATGGCCGGCTATCGCGAGTTCCACGACTTCGACGTGCGTGAGCTGCACCTGATCGAAGCGCTGCGCACGCTGCGCATGATGCACTACGCCGGCTGGCTCGCCAGCCGCTGGGATGACCCGGCGTTTCCGCGCAGCTTCCCATGGTTCAACACACAGCGCTACTGGCAGGATCACATCCTCGCGCTGCGCGAACAGATGGCGTTGATGCAGGAGGAGCCGCTCGAGATTGGTGAGGGGTGAGAGGGAAGTGAAGGAGGTGAAGGAGGTGCAGGCGGCACTTGCCGCCTCGATGCGACGTCAGGAAAGTCGTCCGCACCTCGACGGCATTTTTGACACACCTTCGTGTAACCCGCGCCACACCCTTGGGTTCTCTCACCTCCTCGACCCGGTCGACCGGAAATCACCACCCACCCGCTTGACGCGTGATTACAGCCTCATTACAGTGCGGTGGCCCGTCTGTGCCCGTTTCAATCCAGGCTTGCGGGTGTTGCTAAGCTCCGAAAAGAGCCCGTGAGGGCATAGATCCTGCTGTGGATACTTCATGAGCCGGGCAGCGGCCGGCTTGGCAGGAGCAGAAAAACCGGAGGGCCAATGCTCTACGAGCTTCACGAGCTGCACAAGACTATGGCAGCGCCACTTGCGGCATGGGCGCACGTCAACCAACGGCTGTTCACCAATCCATACAGCCCCCTCGCCTATCATCCCTTCAGCCGCACCATCGCCGCCGGCCAGGAGGTGATCGGGCGTCTGATGCGCTCCTACGAGAAGCCGAAGTGGAACGTCACGCACGCGTCGATTGCCTCCGGCGATGTTCCGGTGGTGATCGAGCCGGTGTTGCACAAGCCGTTCTGCAATCTAGTGCACTTTCGCAAGGAGAACGCTGAGCCGGGGCCGCGCATGCTGCTGTTCGCGCCGCTGTCGGGACATCATGCTACTTTGCTCCGCGATACGGTGCGCACCGCACTGCGCGACTTCGACGTCTACATCACCGACTGGATCGACGCACGCATGGTGCCGCTCAGCGCCGGCGCATTCCACTTGGACGATTACGTCGCCTATTGCATGGAATTCATCCGTCTGCTCGGTCCCGATGTGCACGTCGTCTCGGTGTGCCAGCCGACCGTGCCGGTGTTGTGCGCCATGTCGCTGCTCGCGCAGAGTAATGACCCGGCGCTGCCGCGAACCATGGTGATGATGGGCGGGCCCATCGACCCGCGGCGCAATCCGACCGCGGTGAATGACTTCGCCATGGGCCGGTCGTACTCCTGGTTCGAGGATCGGGTGATCCATCGTGTGCCGTTCAATTATCCAGGTTACATGCGGCGCGTCTATCCTGGCTTTTTGCAGCATATGGGCTTCATCGCGATGAACGCGGAGCGCCACATGGACGCGCACCGGCAGTTCTTCAATCATCTGATCGTCGGCGACGGCGACAACGCGGCTGCCCATCGGCGTTTCTACGATGAATACAACGCCGTGCTCGACATGCCGGCCGAGTACTATCTCGACACCATCAAGCGGGTGTTCCAGGAGTTCGCGCTGCCCAAGGGCAAGATGACGGTGCGCGACGAGCTGGTGCGCCCGGAAGCGATTCGGAAAACCGCGCTGCTCACTATCGAGGGTGAGCTCGACGACATCTCGGGCAATGGCCAGACCGAGGCGGCGCACATCCTGTGCCGTAACATTCCCTCCGAAAAGCGCAAACACCTGCTCGCCGCCGGCGTGGGTCACTATGGTATTTTCAGCGGCCGCAAGTTCCGCGAGCTGATCTATCCGCAGATCCGCGATTTCGCCTATCGCTGGGGCAAGCGCTAGCCCTGCAACATCTTGACGGCGCATCCGCTCGGGTTCATCGCCCGGCGGCGCCAACGCACGCACGCGCAGCTTCAGCTATAGTTGTCTCGCGCGGCGGAGCGGTACATCACTGACCAACCACCGAGTTAGCCATTGCGCCAGCACCGGTGTGCGCCGCCCGATTTGGGAAGCGCGCGCTTGAACCCGTGTCGCGCTACGAGTCACCAATCACCAATCACGAATCACGAATATCAGACCTATCGGAGGACATATGCCAAAAGCAATTCGAATTCATGAGCACGGCGGCCCGGAATTGCTGCGCTACGAGGACGTCACGGTCGGCGATCCGGGACCGAATCAGGCCCGCATTCGCCAGACGGCCATCGGCATCAACTTCATCGACACCTATCAACGCTCAGGCCTGTACAAACTGGAGATGCCGAGCGGGCTCGGATTGGAGGGGGCGGGCGTGGTGGAAGCGGTGGGCCCCGGTGTGGCATGGTTGAAGCCGGGCGATCGCGTCGCCTATGCAGGCGGGCCACCCGGATCGTACGCTGAGGTGCGGCTGGTACCGGCCGAGCGCCTGGTGAAGATCCCCGAAGGCATCACCGATCAGCAGGCCGCTGCGATGATGCTGAAGGGGCTCACAGTGCAGTACTTGATCCGCCGTACCTACAAGGTCAAGGCCGGGGAGACGGTGCTGTTTCATGCTGCCGCCGGCGGTGTCGGCTTGATCGCATGTCAGTGGTTGAACGCGCTCGGCGCCACCGTGATCGGCACCGTAGGCTCCGATGAGAAAGCGAAGCTTGCGAAGGCGCACGGCTGCCATCACGCCATCGTCTACACCAGGGAAAATTTCGCCGAGCGCGTGAAGGAGATCACCGGCGGCAAGAAGGTCCCAGTCGTGTACGACTCCGTCGGCAAGGATACATTCATGGGTTCACTCGACTGCCTGCAGCCGTTGGGCCTGCTCGCGGTGTTCGGCAACGGGTCGGGACCGGTGGCGGCGTTCGACCTCAACTTGCTCGCCTCGAAAGGGGCTTTGTTCGTGACGCGGCCGACGCTGTTCGTGTACACCGCCAAGCGCGAGGACCTCGAGGCCGCGGCCGCTGAGTTGTTCGATGTGGTGAAGTCGGGGAAGGTGAAGATCGAGATCAATCAGACTTACGCGCTCAAAGACGCAG
>JBGQKF010000544.1:0-3039 GCA_041499435.1 Gammaproteobacteria bacterium | reverse complement strand
TCTATCTTCCGGGCAATCATCCCGATACGCAGACCGCAGAGAGCAATCCGCAGATTGCGGGCTATGCCGCGCGGGCGACATCGGCGGGCAAGCCAGTATTCGCCGTAGGGGATTCTTCGCTGTGGCTTGCGCGCGCCAACCTGCTGCGTGGACGGCATGCCACCGGGTCGCGAGCGCTGCAGCCGTTTCTGGTCTGGTCCGGCGTCGAGGTGCAGGATGAACCGGTCGTGCGTGACGACCTGATCTACACCAGCCGTGACGCCTTCGATCTGCCGAAGCTGATGGCTGTCGTGACGCAGCTGTTAACCGTACAGTGACGACGCGCACAGGATACTGGGTGCCGTATCTCCGATCCACTTAGGCGAATTCCGTCATGAATGAAATGCCGCCCGCCTACTGTTTCGAAGGCAGGAACGGACTTACAGTGCATGCCGTGGAGTCTAGCGACATCCAGGACTCGAATGGAATGAGAGGAATTGTCATGAAAACGATTCGCACTGCACTTGCTTCGATCGGCACAGCGGCTGCATTAGCGTTGTCTGTACACACACACGCGCAATCCGCCCCGCTTCCGTATATGCTGCAAGCGGACCCGGCAATACCGAGTACAACGACCAAGCAGCAGCAGGATGAAGTGATGAGCCTGATGACTGCCCATCTGGGGCTCTGGCTCACGCGTGATCCCAGCAGCTACCCCTATGAAAAGCTGATTACCGAAGACGCGGTGTTCGAGTATCCCTATGCCGATGCGGAATCCGGTCGCCACGTCGAGGGGCGGACCGCTGTCGCACAGGCGGTGCGCAACCAACCGCTTGCGGCAGCCGAGTGGAAATTCGACGACATCAAGCTGTTCCAGACCCCGCACCCGGATATCTTCTTCGTCCAGTACACGGCGATTGCTTATCTACCAACCGGTGAACGCGCTTACGCACAAAGCCACCTTGCGCGTGTCACCGTGCGAAATGGGCAGATTGCCAACTACTACGAGCTCTGGGATCGCAGCGTTGCCGGCGTCACACCTGCTGAAACTGCGCACAACTAGTTCGCGGGAACACGGCTTATAGCGGCGGACGTGTGAGTCTCGGGGCGACTTTGCCTCGAGACGCGCACGCGTGTCTTTCAGGGCTGCAGCGAGATTGCTGAAAGAGTAGCATCGCATGCATGCGTCGCAATTTGCAGCCACGTTCTCTCGCTGCATGGGCGAGATATGCATGGCGATGGGTCGCGTGCGCTTGCTCGGCGTTGCTCTGTCTGCATGCAACTGAGACTGCGACCGCTTCTGCCGATGAAGCGAACCGCTTCGCCCTCCTGGTCTTCTCCAAGACGGCAGGATATCGCCACGAATCGATCCCGGCTGGCATCGCCGCCATCCGATCACTGGGCGTTCAGCATGGCATCGCGGTGGATGCCACCGAAGCGTCATCGCTGTTTACCGATGCGGGGCTTGCCAAGTATCGTGTCATCGTGTTCTTGAACACCACGGGTGATGTGCTGGAATCCACTCAGCAGGCGGCGTTCGAGCGCTTCATTCGTCGCGGCGGTGGATTCGTGGGCGTGCATTCCGCCACCGACACGGAGTACGATTGGGCCTGGTACGGTAACCTGGTGGGCGCGTATTTCCGCAGCCATCCGGTCATCCAGCCGGCCACGCTGCAAATAGTAGACGCTTCACATGCGTCTACCCGACACCTGCCCGCGCAGTGGACCCGAACAGATGAGTGGTATAACTTCCGCAAGGCGCCGGGCGCGGACGTCACCGTGCTGATGCGGATCGACGAGAGCAGCTACAGCGGCGGCAACATGGGTGAGCATCATCCCGTCGCGTGGTGCCATGCCTACGACGGCGGACGCGCCTGGTACACCGCGCTTGGACATACGATCGAGTCGTACAGCGATCCGCTGTTCGTGGAACATTTGTGGGGCGGCATCGCATGGGCCGCCGCCATGCCGGATCAATAAGTCGCACGCCCGTACATCGGTTGCCAACGCCTGCTTGCTGCATCGCGACGACACCCTTCTTTAACGGTCTGCACCATAGAGGGGCATAAATGCCGGAACCTCGATGTTGCGACGCGCCAAGCCAATGCTATACTGGTTCCGCGTCTTCGCGCATGAACCCCGCGCGCGGGACAGCCCTGAGAGCCGAACACCGGCCCTGCGCGGATGCACACGAGCAAAAACGCGCAGCAGCAGATCCGTGCCTCCACCCCCGGCGAGCATCTGCGTAAACCGCGGGCCTACGCCACGTGGCGCACGTGGCCGGCAGTCCGCGATCGAATCACATCCGCGTGAGGAAGAACCGATGAGCAAAGAGCAACAGATTGCACAGATGGAACAAGAGTGGGCGCAAGATGCGCGCTGGCAGGGTGTGCGCCGCGGCTACACGGCCGCGGATGTATACCGATTGCGCGGCAGTGTCCGCATCGAGCACACATTGGCGCGCCGGGGCGCCGAGAAGCTGTGGTCGCTGCTGCACGAAGAGCCCTTCATCAATGCGCTCGGCGCGATGACCGGCAATCAAGCGATGCAGCAGGTGAAGGCGGGACTCAAGGCGATTTATCTTTCCGGGTGGCAGGTGGCCGCGGACGCCAATGACGGCTTCGAGATGTACCCCGACCAGTCGCTGTACCCGGTGTCCAGTGTTCCGAGTGTCGTGCGCAAGATCAACAACGCGTTCATACGTGCGGATCAGATCGAGCATGCCGAGGGCAAGTCCGATCGCGACTGGTTCGCACCGATCGTGGCCGATGCCGAAGCCGGGTTTGGCGGCGTGCTCAACGCGCACGAACTGATGAAGCACATGATCGAAGCAGGCGCCGCCGGGGTGCATTTCGAAGATCAACTCGCCTCCGCGAAAAAATGCGGGCACATGGGCGGCAAGGTGCTGGTCCCCTCGCAGGAGGCGATACAGAAGTTGATCGCGGCGCGGCTCGCGGCTGACCTCCTCGGTGTCCCGACCATCCTGTTCGCGCGCACCGACGCCGAAGCGGCCAATCTGTTGACTGCCGACATCGACGAGAACGACAAACCCTTCCTCAC
>JBGQKF010000543.1:0-3041 GCA_041499435.1 Gammaproteobacteria bacterium | reverse complement strand
GCGGAGGAGAGCAGCAGATGCTCGCGATCGGGCGCGCGCTGATGGGCGACCCGCAGGTGCTGCTGCTCGACGAGCCCAGTCTGGGTCTCGCGCCCAAAGTCGTGGTGCAGGTCTTCGCGGCCTTGCGTGCGCTCAATGAAGCGGGGCTGACGATTCTGCTGGTCGAGCAGAAGGCGCGCCGCGCGCTCGAGATCGCACACGAGGGCTACGTCATTGAGCGCGGCCAGATCGTGTTCAGCGGTGCGGCGGCGGAGCTGCAACGCGAACCGCGCATCGTGCAGCATTATCTCGGCGGGGCGGTGCAGTGAAAATGACACGCTCGAATCCAACAATCAGACAGGAGGACAAGCCATGAAGAGATGGGTACGCAGTATGGTGCCGCTCACCGGAATGGTGATCGCAGCGTGCGCCGCAGCGCCCGCGTTGTCGCAGGAGTACACCGTCGCGGCGGAGGTGGCGCTGACCGGCACCTATGCATGGGTGGGCGTGCCGAGCCATGAAGGTCTGCTGGTCGGGCTGGACGAGGTCAACAGCAGCGGCATGCTCGGCGCCGGAAAGCTCAAGCTGACGGTCGAGGATACCGGCAGCGAGAAGGCGCAGGCGATCACGCTGATCAACCGTTTCCAATCGCGCGACAACGTGCTGCTGGTGCTCGGGCCGAGTTCCAGCAGCGAGGGCGTGGCGATCGCGCCCGTGGCAAACGATCTCAAGATCCCGCTGCTGACCACCACCGCCGTCTCCGATGCCATCAACAAGAGCGGGATCTGGGCGTTCAAGACGCCTTCGAGCCCGAGCGTGATCATCGGCGAAGTTGCGAAGTACGCCGCCGACAATCTGCGCGTGAAGAGCGCGGCGCTGGTGTGGGGGCGCGACAACGACGGCCAGGTCGGGCAGAAGAACGCGGCGGCAGCTTACTTCAAATCGCACGGCGTAAACGTGCTGGCGGAGGAATCGGTCCTCACCACCGACACCGACTTCCTGGCGCTGATCACCAAGATCACCGCGCAGAATCCGGACGGCATCTTTCTGGCGTTGACGGCGGAGCAGGCCGCGAGCTTCATCATCCAGGCGCGTCAAGGCGGAATCGATCCGAAGGTGCGCTTCATCGGCGTGCCTAACATGGGTGCCGAGCAGTTCACCACCATCGGCGGCAAGGCGGTGGAGGGCTCCGTCTTTGTCGCCGACTACTTTCCCAATCTGCAGACGCCGGAAAATCAACGCTTCGTCGCGGAGTACAAGAAGCGCTACAACCGTATTCCCGATAACGGCGCTGCGCTCGGCTACACGGCGATCATGATCGCGGCTGCGGCGATCAAGGCAGCCGGCCCGCAGCCCACACGTGAAAAGATCCGCGCTGCGCTGGCAAAGACCAAAGGGATGAAGACGATTCTCGGACGGGGAGAGTTTTCCTACGATGAGAATCGCGGTGCGTTGTATGGCGCAGTGATTCTCACGGTGAAGAACGGCAAGATCGTGGCGGCGCCCGCGGCCAATTGAAACCAGCATCCATGAGCGTATCGACTCCATACTCAGAGCAGCTTGCGCATTGGACACAGGCGCTGCGTTTCGAAGATTTGCCGGCAGATGTAGTGAAGAGCACGAAGTATCGCGTGCTCGATGTCATCGGGCTGGCGCTGGCGGGCGTGACCACGCCGTTCGGCATCTCGCTCAAGCGGGCGTCTGCGGCCATGAATCCGCCTGGTGTGAGCCGGTTGCTCGGCATCGGGCAGCACGTGGCCGTGGGCGCGGCGGCGTTCGTGAACGGCGCGCTATCGCAAGCGCTGGAGTTCGACGACACGCACAACGAATCGATCGTGCACATGAGCAGCCCGGCGGTCGCTGCTGCGCTCGCGCTGGCCGAGAGCGAACGCATATCCGGGCGCGAGCTGATCACCGCGGTGGCGCTCGGCAACGAGATCTCGTGCCGCGTGGGCAGTGTAGCGCCGGGACAGTTTCACCGGCGTGGATTTCATCCCACGGGCTTGTTCGCGCCGTTCGGTGCAGCGTATCTGGCCGGGCGTGTGCTCGGCTTGGACAGCAGGCAAATGGTCAATGCCGCCGGCATCGTCGGCAGCTTCGCGGCGGGGATCCTCGAATGCTGGGTCGACGGTACACAATCGAAATTTCTGCACCCGGGTTGGGCGGCGCAAAGCGGCATCACGGCCGCGTATCTCGGGCGTGCCGGTACCACGGGACCGGACGCGGTGTTCGACGGTCGCTTCGGCTTGTTCGCTTCGCACCTGCAGGATAGCAATGTGTCGCTCGCGCTGGAGCGGATCACCGCGGACCTGGGCCGGCGCTGGGAGAGCCAGTACGCCTCGTTCAAGCCCTACCCGGCGGCGCATGTGATCCATCCGTATCTCGATGCGTTGCTCAAGCTCCGAGCCCAGTATCGGATCGATCCAGCGAAGGTGCGCGAGATCATCGTGCCGGTGGCAAGCTTCATCGTCGGCATCGTGTGCGAGCCGGTCGCGGAGAAGCGGCGGCCCAATACCGACTCGCATGGACGTGTGAGCATGCAGTACTCATTGGCCGAGGCGATGGTGCTCGGCGCGCTGGGCAAAGATGCGTATCAGGCGGCTTCGCTTGCGAACCCGCAGATTCTGCGCCTGGCCGATGCGGTGACGTACCGCGTCGATCCGTCCTTTCCCGGCCCCGAGCGCTTCAAGGGCGCGGTGCAGATCGTCATGCATGGCGGCACGGTGTTCGAGGCGGTGGAGGAGTACAACCGCGGCTCTGCGGAAAATCCGATGACGCATCAAGAGTTGGTGAGCAAATTCGAGGTGAACGCGGAGAACGTGCTCGATGCGCGCCGGCGTAAACGGCTCATCGATGCCGTCATGGATCTCGAGCATGCATCGCACGCCAGCGTGCTGGTAGATCTGTCCATATCAGAGGCGACCGCATGAAAGGCAAATGCGCGCTCATCACCGGGTCCACCAGCGGGCTCGGTGCGGCCACTGCGGCACGGCTGGCCGCTGACGGCTGCAACATCGTGCTGAACGGTTTCGGCGCGCGCAGCGAGATCGAGGCGCAACGGC
>JBGQKF010000542.1:0-3065 GCA_041499435.1 Gammaproteobacteria bacterium | reverse complement strand
GGCGCCCGACTCGCGCAATCTCCCGACCAATCTGGAAATCGAAGATGCATTGCGGGCGTATCAGGCGCTGTATCAGGCCGACACGCATGCCGGCGAGGTGCAGCACATGCGTGAGCTCGCCCTCGAGATGATGGCAATACTAGAAGCCTTCGACCCGCACCTGACGGGGCCGGTCCTGTCCGGCAACGTTGGGCGTCACGCCGAGATACACCTGCATCTTTACACCGACGACCTGAAGGGGCTGGAATTGTTCCTCCTGAATCGGGAGATTCCTTTCAAGACCCGCGAGATGCGTGTATGGTCCGGAGACATGAGCGTGGTTGTGCCGACGTTCCAGGTCAGCACCGAGGAGGCGGATTTCGCGATTACCGTACTGATGCCGCAGCACCGCCGCCAGCCGCTGCGCGTATCATCCGAAGGACGGCCGCTGGAACGCGCGCCGCTTGCTTCCGTGCGCACGCTGGTGGCTCAAGGCCAAGGCTAGCCTATTGTTTTCGGGCGAATAAGCGCACCTCGATTGCCCGTACGCGGGGTCGGCACTAAACGTGCTCCACGCTTGAAACGAGATGATCTATCTCGCCAACCTATCTTGAACGCGCACGTGGACCAGCACCCCGAAAAGCGATCGGCACCGGAAGACGGCAAGTACCGTATCTACGCTCACGTCGAGATTGCTTTCATCCTGCGCGCGATCATGAAGTCGAGCGCACTGGTCACCGCCTACCTCGGAGCCAGCAAGGACTTCATCGTCACGGCTATCCTCGCTGTGAACGCCGGTTCCCAGTCGATCATCATCGACAGCGGCTCAAACCCGAGCCTCAATGAGCGCTTGCTGCGGCTGCAGCAACTCAGCGTCGTGAGCAGCCAGGATGGCGTGAAGGTCGAATTCGAGGTGGATCATGTCGAGGCGGCAAGCTTTGAAGGCCGCTTGGCGTTCCGCATCCCATTCCCCGAGAGCCTGGTCAAGCTTCAGCGACGCGAGTTCTATCGCTTGCCCGCTCCGGTGCTCAATCCTTTGAAGTGCCAGATTCCGATCGCCGGCGGGTGCACAGCCGAGACTGTGGTGGGCGATATCAGTCTCGGCGGAGTGAGTCTGATGGGCGAACATGCAGGTCTGGATCTGCAGCTCGGGGCGATCTACGAGAACTGCCGCATTCTGCTGCCCGAGCTCGGTGTGATCCAGACCAGGCTGATGGTGCGCAACAGCTTCCCGATGACATTGCGCAACGGCGTTATCATCAAGCGCACTGGATGCGCTTTTTTGGAGCTGCCCGCCCCTCAGCAGGCGATGATTCAGCGCTACATCATCCGGCTCGAGCGCGATCGCCGCGCCAAGCTTGCCGAGCCGCGGCTCTAGCCCTGGTTAGCCTCAACCCGCCTCACGCAACCAGCGTGCTGCTGCCATCGCGAAGTAGGTCAGCACGCCGTCGGCGCCGGCTCGCTTGAATGCCAGCAATGCCTCCAGGACGCAAGTGCGCTCATCCAGCCACCCGTTGGCGAACGCAGCCTTGAGCATGGCATACTCGCCGCTCACCTGATAGACATAGGTGGGCGCTCGGAATTCGTCCTTCACGCGCCGCACGATATCGAGGTAGGGCATGCCCGGCTTCACCATGACCATGTCCGCCCCCTCGGCGAGATCCAGCCCGACTTCCCACAGAGCCTCGTTGCTGTTTGCCGGATCCATCTGGTAGGTGTACTTGTTGCCCTTGCCCAGATTCGCGGCAGAGCCGACGGCGTCGCGGAATGGGCCGTAAAACCCGGATGCATATTTGGCCGAGTAGGCCATGATGCGCGTATAGATAAAGCCACGCTCGTCCAGCGCCCGGCGTAGCGCACCGACCCTGCCGTCCATCATGTCCGAAGGAGCTACAACGTCGACGCCCGCCTCCGCCTCTGCGAGGGCCTGCCGCTCCAGGATAGAGAGGGTCTCGTCGTTGAGTATGTAGCCCTTGTCATCAATGACACCGTCCTGACCATGGCTGGTGTAGGGGTCGAGCGCAACATCGGTCATGATCCCGAGCTCGGGAAAGCGCTCCTTCAAAGCTTTGACGGCGCGCGGAATCAGGCCTCGCGCATTGGTCGCTTCGCGACCGTCCACTGTCTTGAGCGAAGGCTCGATTGCGGGGAACAACGCCAGCACCGGAATACGCAGCTCCAGGCACTGTTCGGCCAACGGCAGCAGTCGATCGATGCTCATCCGCTCGACCCCCGGCATCGAGGGCACCGGCTGCGTCGCGCTTTTTCCTTCGAACACGAAAACGGGGTAAATGAGATCGTCCGCGGTAAGCCGGTGCTCGCGTGCCAGCCGGCGTGAGAACTCGTCGCGCCGCAAACGGCGCATGCGGCGCTGAGGATATTGGCTGAAGATATTCATAAGCTGACTCTCAAGAGTTGGCAATGGCCGTTCGATGCTCGCTCAGCATGTCGACTGCGGAACTTCTCTGGTCCCCGCCCATCTTAATGTTTAGACGGTTTCGTCTCCCGCTTTTCCTCCCTGAGCGGGTGCCTTAATCCAAATTGAGGCTTAACCCCCGGTTTTCCCCTTTGGCCGGGGGTTTTCTTTTTTTCTGGTCGCGATTCTACTCCGGGCGCTTCAGGAACTCCGCGATCACTTCACGCGCCTGCTCTACGCCCTCGCCCGTCACACTGGAGAAGAGCTGATCGGTCGCGCCCGGAAGGATCTCTGCGAGCTCGCGATGGGCCGTCTTCTGCTGCAGCAGTTGCTGCTGTCTGCCGAGCTTGTCCGCTTTAGTGAGCAGGATATGGACTGGCTTTCCGGTTTCCCCGAACCAGCGCAACATCTGTCGATCGAGTGGGGTGAGTCCATGGCGCGCGTCGACTATGATCACCAGCGCGCGTAGCGCGGCGCGGCTGAGCAAATAGAATCCGAGCAGATGCTCCCACCGATTTCGGATATCGGCTGGGACCCTGGCATAGCCGTATCTGGGCAAGTCGACCAGTCGGGTGTTGTCTTCAACTGAAAAGAAATTGATCATCTGCGTACGTCCTGGAGTCCGGCTCACGAAGGTCAGCCTGCGGCGCCCGCAGATGGCATTGATGGC
>JBGQKF010000541.1:0-3082 GCA_041499435.1 Gammaproteobacteria bacterium | reverse complement strand
GCATTGAGCATTGCGCGCTCGACGTGGCGTGTGGTGCAGCAGAACCTTGCGTGGGCGCTGGCCTACAACATTGTGGCCGTTCCGGCTGCCGCGATGGGCTGGGTGACGCCCTGGATGGCGGGCGCCGGCATGGGCGCGAGCTCGCTTATCGTCGTGCTGAATGCTCTGCGGTTGCTCGATCGCCGCAGGACCGATGTCAGTCAGCAGATGTCGAGCTCGGCCGCACAGAGCGTGGCGGTAACGCCACTGACATCCGATCTCTGACCTCTGATATGGACATCCTCTATCTGCTGATCCCGCTGTCCGTAGTGTTGGTGTTTCTCATCGGCGCGGTGTTCTGGTGGTCGCTGAAGAGCGGTCAGTTCGATGATCTGGAAGGGCCGGCGCACCGCATTCTGCACGACGACGACTAAGGCGATGGCGCCAGATACACCGCGCCACACCGGCCTGACGGAATCGGAAGCGCGGCGGCGGCTCGCGACCGAAGGTCCGAACGAGCTGCCCGGAGAGCGCAGGCGCGGCCTCATTTCGATCTCGCTCGAAGTTCTGCGTGAGCCGATGTTCATGCTGCTGTCGGCCGGCGGCGTGATCTATTTTGCTCTGGGAGATATCCGCGAAGCGCTGGTGCTGCTGCTGTCCGTGGCGGTAGTGACCGGCATCACCATCCATCAGACGCGCAAGACCGAGCGCGCGCTCGACGCACTGCGTGAGCTGTCCAATCCGCACGCTCTGGTTGTTCGCGACGGCAACGCCCGGCGCATTGCCGGTCGCGACGTCGTACGCGGTGACGTCATGCTGCTGCAGGAAGGCGATCGCGTGGCCGCGGATGCACACCTGCTGGAAGCCAATGACCTTTCGGTAAACGAGGCGCTGCTCACCGGCGAGTCGCTGCCGGTGCGTAAGATCGCAGCCGCGAGCGACAGCGCCGCGATGACGCCGGGCGGTGAAGATACGCCCTTTGTGTTCTCCGGGACGATGGCAGTCCAGGGACAGGGCACCGCTCTAGTGATCGCGACCGGCACCCGCACGCAGATCGGCCGCATCGGCAAGGCACTGCAGACCATCACCGTGGAGCGCACGCCGCTACAGCGGCAGACCAGCGAAGTGGTGCGCATCTTCGCGCTCATCGGACTGTTGTTGTGCGCGCTGGTCGTGGTCCTCTATGCCATCACGCGAGGCGGTTTGCTTGCGGGATTGCTGGCCGGTATCACCTTGGCCATGGCGGTGCTGCCGGAGGAATTCCCGGTCGTGTTGACCGTGTTCCTGGCGCTGGGAGCATGGCGTATTTCGAGCCAACGCGTGCTCACGCGGCGGATGCCCGCGATCGAGACGCTAGGCGCGACCACCGTATTGTGTGTGGACAAGACCGGCACCCTGACCGAAAACCGCATGACGGTGAGCACGATCTTCGCCGGCGAACAGTTGTACCAGGCTGGAACAGCGTCGCCATCCGATTCGGTGACGCAGGTCGCGCGTTATGCAGCGCTGGCGAGCGAGCCTGAGCCCTTCGATCCGATGGAGCGTGCCATCGTCTCGTTCGCCGGCGAAGTCGATCCACCCTCGGCGCAACTGCGTGCGCGGCTGAAGCTGGTCCACGAGTATCCGCTGTCGCCGCAGCTGCTCGCGATGACGCATTGCTGGGAAGGCGAGGGCGAGCGCGAAGTCGCGGTGAAAGGCTCGCCCGAGGCGATCGCCGTGCTGTGCCGCGTGCCCGAAGCTCAGCGCGAGGCGCTGCTGGCACAGACGGCGGCGATTGCTGAGCGCGGGCAGCGTGTGCTCGGTGTGGCGCGTGCGCGCTGGAGCGGAGCCACCTGGCCCGTCGAGCAAAGCGACTTCGCATTCGAGTTGCTCGGTTTGATTGCACTGTCGGATCCGGTGCGTCACGGCGTGCGCGAGGCGGTCCGACAATGTGCGCAAGCCGGGATCCGCGTGGCCATGATCACCGGCGACTACGCAGGGACAGCCCGCGCAGTTGCCGCGCAACTGGAGCTCGGCTCGCCGGGCGGCGTGCTCACCGGCCCGCAGATCGCGGCAATGGGGGAGGGCGACCTGCGTGCTGCTGTGGCCACGATCAATATCTTCGCGCGCGTGGTACCGGAGCAGAAGCTGCGCCTGGTCGAGGCGCTCAAGGCGAATGGCGAAGTGGTGGCGATGACGGGCGACGGTGTGAACGATGCGCCGGCGCTCAAGGCCGCCCACATTGGCATCGCCATGGGCAACCGCGGCACCGACGTCGCGCGCGAGACCGCGTCGCTGGTCCTGCTCGATGACGACTTCGCTTCGATCGTGGCCGCCATACGGCTGGGCCGGCGCATCTACGACAACATTCGCAACGCGATGTGTTATCTGCTCGCGGTGCACGTGCCTACAGCGGGCATGGCGCTGCTACCGCTGATGTTCGGTTGGCCGTTGATCTTCTTTCCCGTGCACATCGTTTTTCTCGAGTTCGTCATCGATCCGGCCTGTTCGGTGGCGTTCGAGGCTGAGCCGGGAGAGCGCGGTCTGATGCAGCGTCCGCCGCGCGATCCCAGGGCGCGGTTGTTCAGCTCGCGCATGCTGATCACCAGTCTGGTGCAAGGCGCCGCGGTGTTGGCCGCTGTAGCGGTGCTGTACTGGGCCGCGCTGCGCACGGGGCTTGCGGAGCCGCAGGCCCGGGCGGTGGCGTTCGCGGCCATCGTGTTCGGCAACATCACGCTGATTCTCGCCAATCGGTCGCAGCGGCGCAGCGTGTTCGCGATGCTCCGAACGCCCAACAAAGCAATCTGGGTGGTAGCTGGAGGCGCGACGGTCGGCTTGCTGCTCGCGCTGTATGTCCCCGCATTGCAGGACCTTTTCCACTTCGCACCGCCCACGCCGTGGCAACTCGGCGCAAGCCTCGCCGCGGCGGCGTTTGGCATCGCGTGGTTCGAGGTGTTCAAGCTCGTGAAGAGCAGAGGCGTGAAGGGTGAAGGGTGAAGGTGTACAAAGTGAAGGGTGAAGAGTGAAGGGTGATCCCCCTCGCCCTGGCCCTCTCCCCCGATGCCGGGGGAGAGGGGATCCTTAGGCGCGGCCGCGCGACTCTTCACCCTTCACCCTTCACCCT
>JBGQKF010000540.1:0-3106 GCA_041499435.1 Gammaproteobacteria bacterium | reverse complement strand
GGCCGAGCACACTGAGAGCCAACGCCGTCAGTATGCGTTGGCCGAATCTGCCAGCGCCATGGGCTTTGCAGCCGTGAGCGTCATCGACGACGACCTGGGCCGCTCCGGCTCGGGACTGATCGAGCGCCCAGGGTTCCAGAAGCTGGTGGCCTCGGTGTGTACCGGTTCAGTGGGCGCGGTGTTCTGTATCGAGGCTTCTCGGCTGGCGCGTAACGGCAGAGACTGGCATCACCTGATCGATCTGTGCGCTTTGGTCGGATCGCTGCTCATCGATCCCGACGGGGTGTACGATCCACGGCTGATCAATGACCGGTTGCTGCTGGGGCTGAAGGGAACGATGTCGGAGTACGAGCTGAGCTTGCTGCGACAACGGGGGCTTGCCGCACGCGATTCGAAAGCCAGGCGTGGGGAGCTGCGCTTTGCCTTGCCGCCGGGTTACTGCTGGGACGAGCTCGGACGCATCGAGATGGACCCTGACGAGCGCGTCGTTGGGGCGATCCGGATGGTATTCGACAAATTCCGCGAGCTTGGCAGCGCCCGCCAGGTGTTGCTGTGGGCGAGACAATCGGGGGTGAAGCTGCCGGTGTTGCGACAAAGCCCAGCCCGGAGCAGGATTGAATGGCAAGCGCCTGCGTATCATACGGTGCTGCAGATTGTGCAGCACCCGATGTATGCCGGGGCCTATGTCTTCGGCAGGAACAGCCAACGCACCCGTGTGGTGGACGGGCGGGCGAGAAAGACCGACGGCCATCGCAAACCCATGCAGGGCTGGAATGTCTTGCTCAAAGACCACCATCGCGGGTATATCAGCTGGGAGCAGTTCGAGCAGAATCAGAAGATGATCGCGGAGAACGCATACATGCAAAAACGCACGTCGCGCAAGTCCGCCCGCGGTGGCCGGGCGTTGCTGACGGGGCTGGTGCGATGCGGCCGCTGTGGTCGGATGATGCGCGTGCTCTACGGCATGAGATCTGGTCATGCGCACCGCTATCTCTGCCGCGGCGACGACGCTCACGTGGGCAGCTGGCTTTGCATTGGCATCGGCGGGGTGCGGGTGGACCGGGCAGTGGCCGCGCAGATCCTGGAGGCGGTGTCCGGTTATGCCGTGGAGGCGGCGATTCGAGCCGGCGATCAGGCGCTACGCGCGGACGATGACATCAGGATAGCGCTTACTCGAGAACTCGAGGAAGCCCGCTATGAAGCCTCTCTAGCAGCGCGCCGCTACGAGGTGGTTGATCCGACCAAGCGGCTGGTTGCGCGTGAGCTGGAGGCGCGATGGAACGCTGCACTTGAGCGCGTCGCTCAGCTCGAGCAGCGCATCGCCCGGTTGGATGTTGGCGTAACATTGCGTACCAAGATCGATCGCGCGGCATTGATGGCGCTTGCACATGACCTGCCGGCGGCTTGGAACGCTCCCAGTACAGATCCACGCACCAAACAGCGACTCACCCGTATCCTCATCCAGGAGGTCGTCATCGACCTCGATGATGCAGCCAACGAAGCCATAGTGACGATTCATTGGAATGGCGGCCGTCACACCGAGGTGCGTGTTGCACGGGTGCGCTGTGGGCGCTATCCCGAAGATCGCCATCCGAGCCCGGTGGAGGTGATCCGCAAGCTGGGCGGCCAGTGGCCAGACCGGGAGCTAGCCGTGACGATGAACCGGATGCGCTGCAAGTCAGCCGATGGAAACTCATGGACCACCGTGCGCGTGCGTGAGCTGCGTGAGCGACTGGGCATTGCTGCCTTCGATTCAGCCGCGCACGCCGTTAAGACGATCAGCGTGGACGAAACCGCGCGCCGCCTGCAAATTTGCGTGGGCTCTGTCCTGCGCCTGATCCGAGAAGACGTGCTGCCAGCTACCCAGTTGATGCCATCGGCACCATGGCAGATCCCCGTGGCGGCACTCGAATCCGAGGCTGTCAAGATAGGCGTGCGGGGCGTGATCGAACGGCGTCCTCGCAACTTCACTGTATTGCAAGACGGAAAGAGTCTCAAACTGCCGGGCTTCTGAACCCAGGGATGCATTATGTCGCACGACTCCCTCGGCGCCCGCGGAACACGAAGACATGTCCCGAAAATGGATTGTGCTCCAGCGTGGTCTGCACCTGTGCGGCCAGCGAATCCATCCCCCGGCGCATGTCGGTCACACCCGCGGCCAACCACACGCGCACGCCGCCCGGCAGCGGATTCATTGCTGTGACAGCGCGTCGATGACCACGCGCAGCGCCGCCAGGTCAACCAGCCCGGTCAGTCGCACGCGAGCGAGCGGCAAATCGATTTCGATCACACCACCGGCTTGCGTCGCAGGATGCCTGCGGCGTGATGAGGGCGAGTTCTGCGCCGGTGTGCAGGCTTCCGCAGTCGTGCCCCGCGGCTCCAGCACCGTGACCGGCAGCAGCGCTGCCGCCGGCTTGGGCGTCGAGCGTGCAAGCTCGCGCAGGTGATAGCGGCGCCACTTGAACAGGATGTTCGCGTTGAGCCGATGATCGAGCGCGATCTTGGCCACCGAGGCGCCCGGGACCAGGCTCAGTTCAACCAGGTGGCGCTTGAACGCGGCGTCCTACTGACGCCGCTTGCTGGCCTTGCGCGCTAAGGAGCGATCGTCTTGGAGTCTCTTCATGGTGTGGACCATCGTCGATGGTGCACACCATGTCCGGTTTGCACCGGAGGCCGAGCTTGCCTGCTTCTCCTGGCAAGTGGAAGGCGGCCTTCAGATGACGCTTACGCGGAGACCGTTGGTCGTTTTGGATCGACGACCGTGACGGAACCGAGCAACCAACGATCTACGGTGAGCCCCTGACTTCGAATAAGGCGTCGATCTTCCGCGAAGAAGCTCGGCTGCACTACTTCGACGGGCGCATCGAGACTTTCAAATACTCTGACCAGTCGAAAGCGTAATTCTTCTAACGACTTTAGTTGGTCTGCACTTGAGATTGCGTTGCGGTCAATTCAGTGGAGAGCTTTACAATCTCCGTAGCCTGTTCAACATTGGCACGATCTGAATCTTCTCCGGCGAGCATATTGCGTATGGCCGTTAGTAAGGCTTCTTCGAGTTCTTCGAGAAGGTAATGAAGCCCTGCGTCACCATACGTGTCAATGTATC
>JBGQKF010000539.1:0-3114 GCA_041499435.1 Gammaproteobacteria bacterium | reverse complement strand
TCGCGTGCAGGTGTTCGACGGCGAGGGCAAGTACGAGACGCAGTGGAACAACATGCATCGTCCCTGCGGGCTGTTCGCCGAGAGCGGACGCCATCCGCTCTTCTACGTCGGCGAGATCGGTCCCACCATGCCGGTCAATCGTGATGTTCCCAACCTCGGTCCGCGCATCAGCATTCTCAATCATGAGGGCAAGCTGGTCGGCCGCCTGGGCGACATCCGCGCCGGTCTGCGCCTGGACCAGTTCATCGCGCCGCACGGGCTTGCCGCGGATTCGCGCGGCGATGTCTATGTCGGTGAAGTGTCATACACCGCCTGGTCGCAGGTCTATCCCGGCCAACCGACCCCCGCGGGCTTACGCAGCCTGCGCAAGCTGATGCGCATCGGCTAAGCGTTGGTTTGATGGCGAGCGAGCTGCTCAAGCGCCACGCGCACAGCATCGGGGCGATGCGTGAGCTGGCGCGCCGGGCCTTGCCGCGTCTAGTATTCGACTTCATCGATGGGGGCGCCGAAGACGAGCGTGCGTTACGCCGCAACGAGGATGCGCTCGGGCAGACGCGACTGCTGCCGCAGCCGCTGAACGGAACCGAACAGCGCGACCAGTCCATCGAGCTGTTCGGAAAGCGGCTCGGCATGCCGGTGCTGATCGGTCCGACCGGACTTGCGGGAATGGTATGGCCGCGCGGTGAGGCGCACTCCGCGCGCGCGGCGCTCGCCGCGGATACCGTCTATGTGATGAGCCATGCGTCGACGGTGTCCATGGAGGACATGGCGCGCGAGGTCGGTGGCAAGCTGTGGATGCAGGTGTTCGTGTATCGCGATCGCGGGCTCACGCGCAGCTTCGTCGAACGCGCGCATGCCGCTGGCTACGAGGCGCTGGTGGTGACGGTCGACAATCTGGTGCCGGGCTGGCGCGAGCGCGATCTGCGCAACGGCTTTACCGTGCCGCTGGAGCTCGGCGGGCGCAACCTTCTCGACATGGCGCTGCATCCGCACTGGCTGTGGCGCATGTCGCAGACGCCGCGTTTCACTTTCGCCAATTACACCACGCTCGAAGGCAAGTCCGATGTCATGTCCATGGCGGCGCGCATGAGTCAATTGCTCGATCCCGGCGTCGCGTGGCGCGACATGGAGTGGCTGCGCGCAATGTGGGACCGCCCGCTGTTGATCAAAGGCATTCTCCATCCGGCGGAAGCACGACGCGCGATTGCGCTGGGCGTGGACGGCCTCATCGTTTCCAATCACGGCGGCCGGCAGCTCGACGCCGCTCCGGCGTCCTTCGAAGCGCTGCCGGGCGTGCTCGATGCGGTGGACGGCAAAGTGCCGGTGCTGATGGATGGCGGTATCCGCCGCGGAGCGGATGTCGTCAAGACGCTGGCACTCGGCGCGCGCGCCTGCCTCATTGGCCGGCCGCAGCTGTGGGGTCTCGCGACTGCTGGTGAAGAAGGGGTGGCGTGGGTGCTCGGCTGCCTGCGTGCCGAGATCGATCGCACCATGGCGCTGTGCGGATGCGAGCGCCTGGCCGGTCTCGATCGCTCCATTCTGTTCTCCGCTGCACTGGATGCCGCACCACTCGCCAAATCCCGTGTGACGCAGGTTTCATGACCAACGGACCGCAGGCGACAGGCGACGGGGTGCACTGACGACACGTGGCTCGATTCACGCGTCGATAAGAAATGGGAGGAGCAGCAATGCAATGCACGCGGAGATATTGGCTGCGGCGGGCTGCAGCGAATTCGCGCATGATCTATGTGCAGTTCCGCGGCATCGCCGACAAGGACCTCGATCAGGTCCGGCAGAGCGGCAAGCAGGTGATCGTGGCTCCGGATGCGTTCAAGACCGGCGAGCCGATCCCGTTCAATCAGGCACACAAGTAACTCGTCTCCTCAAGCCGGACCACCGATGCCGCTCGATCTGCTGTTGGAAGCCATCCTCGGTGGCGTGCTGCTCGGCTGTTTCTATGCCGCTGTAAGCATCGGCCTGTCGGTCGCATTCGGGCTGCTCGATGTGCCGCACATCGCCCATCCCGCTTTCGTGATTCTGGGGGCGTACGGTGCTTATGTTCTAGCCCAGCATGGCTTCGATCCGCTCGTAGCGGGTGCGCTGCTCACACCGCTCTTCTTCCTCGGCGGGCTGGCGGTGTATCGTTTCTATCACGCGGTATTCGAGCGGCGCGGCACCGATGCCGGGTTGCGCGGCCTGGCGTTTTTCTTCGGCGTCGCGTTCATCGTCGAAGTGGTGCTGATCCTGATCTTCGGCGTCGACCAGCGCATGGTCGAGGCCGCCTACATCGGCAAGGGCGTCGCGTTCGGTGAAGTGCGCGTGCCGCTGCGCATGCTGGTTGCCGTTGCGGTGGCTGTGCTGCTGACTGTCGTCTTGACGCTGTATTTGTCGAAAACATTCATCGGCCGTGCGATCAAAGCGGTGGCGCAGGATGAGACGGCGCTCGCGCTGATGGGGGCAGACCCGGTGCGGGTCAAGCAATGGGCCTTCGGCATCGCCACGGCCACGTGCGCGCTGGCCGGAGCGCTGATGATCATCGTCGGGCCGGTCGAGCCGGGACTCGGGCGCCTGTACATCGGCCGCACCTTCTGCGTGGCTGTGCTCGCCGGCCTGGGCAGCATGCCGGGCACGCTGGTCGCCGGCGTGATCCTCGGCGTGGCCGAAAGCGTAGTGCTGACCTCGCTCGGCTCTTCATGGGCGCCGGCTGTGGCGTTCGGCATTCTGCTGGTCGTGCTGGGCGTGCGGCCGGCCGGGCTCTTCGGCAGGTGAGCGCGCATGCGTGAATGGCGCGCCTATAGCTTCGCATCCGCCGCCATCCTGGGTGTGGCCATTGTGCTCGCCGGCGTGGTCGGTAACGAGTATTTCTTCTTCGCCGCCTACGTGGTGCTCCAGTTCATCGTGCTGGCGACTGCATGGAACATTCTGGGCGGCTATGCCGGCTATGTGAATTTCGGCTCGGGCGCGTTCTTCGCGGTCGGGGCTTACACGTCCGTCGCGTTGTTCAAAGCCTTCGCTGCACCACTGCCCGTGCTGCTCGTCGCGGCCGCGCTCGTCACCGGTGCACTTGGATTCGCAGTCGGCGTATTGACGTTGCGTCTACGCGGCATTTTCTTT
>JBGQKF010000538.1:0-3156 GCA_041499435.1 Gammaproteobacteria bacterium | reverse complement strand
TCATCGAGTCATCACGTTGAAGGGAGGCAGTCCCCGTGATTGCCGTTAACGCAGGGCCGCCGCGGGTCGAGCCCAAAGCCCGAGCGCGCGGGGCCGTGCCGCTCAAAAGCGCGCTCGTGCGGAAGCACAGCGCACGTCATGGCCGACACTACTTCTTCGCAAGCGCCTCCTTCACCTTCGCGAAGGTATCGACTATGACCACATCCTCATTGCTTACCATATTGTCGCGCCCCTGCCCCGCCCTGAATAACAAATCCTGCGTGTCGAAATCGTATACGGAAACGACGAAGTAATTGAAGCGATACCACATGTCCCAGTGGCTCTTGTAATCGACGCGCGCGACGAGCTTCGGCTTGCCTTCGAGCTCCGGAGAAAGGATCCCTGAGCGTATCTTGACCACGGCTTTATTCACTTCATCTACGCTGAGGGGCTTGTCGAAAGATATCCGTGTGTAGACGTCGCTATGGTTCGTCTTCAGATAGTCGAGAACCACATCGCCCTTGATCGCGAAGTTGATGTTCTGGGGCAATGCGCCGCCGGTCTGCTGAGCGACCTTCCACGGGTTCAGGGTCTGATCGATCATCCCCAGCACGACGCCCTGCTTGTCGAACAACGGTCCGCCGCTGCTCCCCGGCTGCACCTCCGCGGAGACCTGAAGCTGGTTCGGGTCGTCTCGGATTCCGCTCGTTGCGCTTAGCGAACCCTTGCTGAACCTCGCGCTATTCCCGAGCAGACTGCTGATTGGAAATCCGATGGTGGAGACGTCCTCGCCAATGGAATAGCGCTTTTCGCTGCGGAAGCTGACCGCCGCGAAAGTCACGTCGAGCGTTTTCCTGAGCTTCAGCACGGCGATATCTTTTTTTGTCTCCGTACCGAGAACGTCCGCCTCGTATCTGCTGCCGGCAATCCAGATCGTTGCCTCCTTTGCGTCGCCAACGACGTGGGCGCATGTGAGCAAATAACCGTCCTGGGAAATCAAGAACCCGGTTCCGTGAGCACCTTCCAGCGGTTGAGCCGGGTCGACCACCGTGACTTTGAATCCCATGCTTTCAAACTGCTTGATCGCCTTGGGGTTGACGCCGCGCGGGTCTTCTTTCGAGGCGATGAAGTAGACGTCTTGGTAGTCTTTGATTACGGCCTTGTCGTTGCGGACGATTTTGGTCGACGCGACGCACGCACAGAGGCAAATCGTCGCAACAATCAAAAAGCCGACTCTTCCGGCGTAGATGAGATACCGGTGAACCGCTCCCATGACTCCTCCCCGGCTTCCAGCCGTCACATGCACGAGCATTACTCGCCCTATTTACTTTACGCGATCTGCACACCGAAGGCGATACAACTTTCGGTCGACGTGAGGCAGCCGTGCTGATACGGTGATCAGCCAAGACGGCGGCATACCGCTCTAAGTCGGGCCCCGCAACCCAGGTCGCCGATGCGTCCACCTGCTTGTTTTGTCTCTTCAAGGGCGCGGCGGCCGCTGCATATGGCAGCGAGTCGGAAGGATGAGATCGGCGATCTCGAAGCGTGCATCGGTGCGGGTCCCCAAACCCGTCCCTTCCATGTCGTACTTGACGTCGCGGCCGTTGAGGCGAGTGAAGGTGAAGAGATAGAGCGGCTCGAAGAGTTGGTGGTCGTCCGGGCGCATCCAGACTTCTCCCAGCGAGCCTTGGAAGCGCATTCCCTCCAGCGCATAGGCCACGCGCAGCGCGTCGGTAGAACCGACCCGATCGACGGCTGACGCCAGCATCTCGAACATGTTCGTGAACGGCAGCGCATAGTACTCGAGCCCGTAGCGCCTTTTGTACTCTTCGGCCAAGGCATGTTCTTTCTCGTTGGGTAGATTGGGATGCCAGCGCCAGATGACTTTGACTGTGTCGATCGCGGCATGGCCCATGGCAGTCGGAGCGCCCGGACCGAACCCATAGTAAGTATAGAAGCTGGCGTTCAGTCCGGACTCCGCCGCGGCCCGAATGAGCCGCGCCATGTCGCTGCCCCAGAGATCTGTGATCACGGTATCGGCTTTGGCTGCCTTCATCTTTGCCACGTACGGATAGAAGTCTTTGACCTTGCCCAGCGGCTGCAGATCATCTCCCACGATCTCGATGTCGGGACGTTTGCGAGCGATTATCTCCCGGGCGAAGCGCTTCACCAGATGCCCGAAGGTGGCATCTTCGTTGATGAGATATACCCGCTTGATGGCCGGGTGCCTGGCGATGTCGCTCGCCATGGCCTCCATCTTGATCTCCGGGGCATTGACCATGAACGTGAACGTCCAGAAGTTGCACTTCTCCCCCGATAGGTCATAGTCGCCTGGTTCATCGAAAAAGAGCAGACGCTGCTCCGGATTGCGGCTGTTGTGCTTTGCCACGGCCTCGGACAACGGTACAGCCACGTGCGAGCCCCCGCTTTGGACCATGAACGTAATTCCGCGGTCGACGATCTGGTGCATCACCAGGAGTGCTTCCTGCGGGCTGTTCTTGTTGTCCAAGGCCACGAGCTCGAATTTGCGCCCGCCGAGCACGCCGCCGCGGGCGTTGATAGCATCGATCGCGAACTGAGAATGCTTGACCAGGAGATCGCCGATGTTAGCGAAGGGACCGCTCATCGGAATATTCAGCGCGACCTTTACCGTCTCCTGTGCACAGACGCTGGCGGCTGGAAGCAAGCTAATCAGGACAAACGCAAAACGTTGGAGCGTGATCATCGATCGCCTATTGGTCAGTGCAGTGAGTCAAGCAGCTTCCGCGCAGTCTCGAGGTCATGCGTGTCGAATCCTTCGGTGAACCAGTTGTACACCGGCGCAAGCAACTCGCAGGCTTCACTGCGCTTCCCTTGCGCTTGCCACAGCCGCGCGAGACTCATCGCCGCCCGCAGCTCGAATCCTCTTGCTTCCTGCGAGTGCGCAACTACCATTGCCTTCAGATAAGAGCTCTCGCTTGCCTGGATGTCAGGGGTCGGCTGTTGCTCATACAGCTCACCCAGCACGCGGTAGACCTCAGCTTCGTGCATTCGGTGACCCGTCCGATTGATGATCTCGACGCCTTCGTCCAGCAAGCCCTTCGCTTCATCGAAGCGTTTGAGCCCGATCAACGCCTTGGCCCTCAGCGTGTTCCCGAATGGGATCATGAGCAGTCCCCCCAGGTCCCGCCAGGCGCT
>JBGQKF010000537.1:0-3161 GCA_041499435.1 Gammaproteobacteria bacterium | reverse complement strand
GTTCGACAGTGACGGACTGGCCGAACTGCTGAGCCGCTGGATCGAGCGCTATCCGATCGTGTCGGTCGAGGACCCGATGGCCGAGGACGATGCCGTGGGCATGGCCCGCTTCACCGCGGCGATGGGGCAACGTGTGCAGATCATCGGCGACGACTATCTGGTTACCAACGCCGCGCTGGTGGACGAGGCGGCTGCGCAGCGCGCGTGCAACGCGGTGCTGATCAAACCCAATCAGGCCGGAACGATCACTGAAACCAAAGCGGCTCTGGAGGCCGGTCGCCGAGCCGGATTCGGAACCATCGTTTCCGCCCGCTCGGGTGAAACCGAGGATGTCACCATCGTACATCTCGCCGTGGGCTGGAATGCCGGGCAGCTCAAGGTCGGCTCGTTCGCACGCTCCGAGAGGATGGCGAAGTGGAATGAGACGCTGCGCATCGAAGAGGCCCTGGGCGGGGCCGCCCGCTTCGCCGGATCCGCGGCGCTTTCCGTGATGCCGGGGGTATCGCGCCCGGCATGACCCCCCCGCATCCGCGCCTGCTGCACGGCATTCTGCTCATTATGTTCGCAGTGTTTCTGTTCTCCTCGATGGACACGCTCGCAAAATACATGCTGCGCTCCTCCTATCCCCTGCCGCCACTCATCTGGGCGCGCTATACGGTGCATTTCGCATTCATGATCGCCCTGCTTGCACCGAGATTGGGGCTCGCGCTGGTGCGCACGCGTCGGCCAGTGCTGCAGATACTGCGCGGCCTCGCGCTGGTGGCGAGCACCGGTTTTTTCTACCTGGCGCTCACCTATCTGCCGCTCGCGGAAGCGGCCGCGATCGGCTTCGTCGCGCCGGTGCTGGTCGCCTCCCTATCCGGACCAATGCTTGGCGAGCGGGTTACGACCCGACAATGGATCGCGGTGACGATGGGCTTTCTCGGCGTGCTGGTGATCATCCGTCCCGGCGGGGGACTGTTGAGCTTCGCCGTCGTATTTCCGCTGATGAGCGCCTTGGTGTTCGCGCTGTACCAGATCATGACGCGCAAGCTGGCCGGGCGCGAAAATCCGTTCACCAGCCTGTTCTACACCGCCTTGGTCGGCTCGGTGGTGACCACGCTGGCGGTGCCCTTCGCATGGCAGACCCCGACGCTGCCACAGCTCGGTATCATGATCGCCATCGGCGGTCTCGGTGGCTTCGGCCACTTCCTGATGATCCAGGCGGTGGAGCGTGCTTCGCCTTCCGCGCTGGCGCCGTTCATCTACACGCAGCTGGTGTGGTCGACGCTGCTCGCGTGGATCACCTTCGGCGAGTTTCCCGATCCCGGTTCCCTCCTCGGCATGCTGGTGATCGCCGGCGCCGGCTTGTTGTCGATCAATTGGAAACAGGTCGGTATGGGAAGCGGGTCGGCAGTACAGATCGGCACTCGCAGAAAGGAAACATGAGCAAGCCCACCCCTGATGCGCGCAGCCTCTATCCGCATTTCCTGACCATCCCCACGCGCTGGATGGACAACGATGTATACGGCCATGTGAACAACGTGGTGTACTACTCCTACTTCGATACCGCCGTGAATCAGTATCTGATCGCGCAGGGCGTGCTCGATATCGAGGAAAGCCAGGTGATTGGGCTCGTGGTGGAAACGGCATGCCAGTACTTCGCGCCGATCGCGTTCCCTGACATCATCGATGCGGGCGTGCGCGTCGCGAAGCTCGGCAACAGCAGCGTGCGTTACGAAATCGGCATCTTTCGCAACGGCGCAGACATCGCCTCAGCCCAGGGCCACTTCGTGCACGTCTACGTGGAGCGGGCGACGGGGCGACCTACGCCATTGCCGTCGCCATTGCGCACGGCGCTGGAAAAGATTCAGAAGAGCTAGAACGACGCGCAACGCTCGAGGAGCCGCACGTCCCCGCCAACACCGGAAATGGATTGCGCAGGCACCGGCGGTGAGCAGAAGCGCCCAAAGCGAGTGGTGGCCTCGATGGTGCCATCAGACAGTCTGCGCTCGGAGTACAGGAAGCTCGGCGGCGCCTTGAGCGAGTCGCGCAGGTGCTGAATCAGGTCTTCAGGCGTTGGCTCCAGGTGCGGCAGCTCGCCCTCGATCACCACGGGTGGCGCAGGAACCTCGAGCACTGGTGTCTCCGGCTCGGGAGTTGCGTCCGACGGCGTTGCTGCCGCAGCACGCAGCCCACTGTCGGTCAGTATCGAGCCTGCGCCGAGCGTCAATGGAACCAGCAGCCAAACGATGAAAGGGCGGATCACAGTAGTGGTGTGGAGAGTGGCTACAAGTTCGAGGTGATTCGGCGCCCAACGGTTTCATCTGCGTCAAGCATACACCACCCGCATCAATCGGGGTAACAAGTAGCTGCGCGGCGACGGGCGCTATTCGTCGAGCATCGTCTGCTTGGGTGGTGGCTGGGGACGCCCGAAAACCTGAACGAAATACCAGCGGCCCGATTTGCCTTGTGCGGCGCCCACGCCGATCTCGGTAATGTCCGGGGTCAGCATGTTGCGGCGATGTCCCGGTGAGTCCTTCCAGCCTTCCATCATTGCAGCTACCGGGTCGCCACGCACGCGCTGATAGCCAACGTTCTCCGCGGCGCGTTCGAAGCTGTAACCGCTTGCCTCGATGCGATACTCGAAGTTGTGCCCATCGAGAATGTGCCCGTTCCGGTCACTGTCGCCAAACTTGTCCTGCCGGGCCATGTTACGTGCGTGGTTCTGCGCAATGACGATGAGCTGCACTTTCGGCTTGAGCGGGTTAAGTCCATTCTGGGCTCTGAAAGCATTGGTGGCCTCGACGATCTTCTGCTCGTATCCGTTTACCGTAATCGAGGACGGCGTCGGCCCGGTCGTGGGCGGAGGCACGGGCGCTGAAGGCGGCCGCGGCTTCTGCACGGCACACGCCGCAAGCAGAGTCAGGATCAGCAGCGCGGGAATGGATCTCAACAGCGCTTTCATGTATGTCTGTGCTCCCAATGATTAGGCCGCCGCCGTTGACGCGCTCCGCCAGGCCTCCGTCAGCTCTGCGAGCCGCCCCGCTTGAACAGCTTATGCGCGGCTGCATCATAGAACGGCCGCTCGGCCCAGCCGGCGATCTTGACCGTCGCATAGCCCCGTTGGCTCCGCTGTTGGTTCTCCTCCTCGGCTCCCGCCTGCATCTCCTTCAACAACT
>JBGQKF010000536.1:0-3210 GCA_041499435.1 Gammaproteobacteria bacterium | reverse complement strand
CAGGCGTTTGCGTTCCACATCGGAACGGATGCGGATGGCAGGCATGGTTTCGAGCAGCACTTGCGAGGCACTGGTCTTTCCGGACCCGGAAAGACCATGCATGATCACCAGAAGCGGCGGCTGCGCACTGATGAGCGATGCAGCGAGCTCGATGTGTGCGCGGCAGCGCTCCGCAAGTGAGCGCCGGGTCGCTGGAGCGACATCCTCCTGCTGTGCACGCAGTACCGCGACCTTGGCGCGGACCAGCGCGCGATAGACCATGTAGTAGCGCAGCAGCGGCACGCCTGCGTAATCACCCGTAAACTGCAGGTAGCGATCCAGAAAGCGGTAGGCAAAGTGGGCGTGACCGCGCTGCGTGAGATCCATCGCCACGAAGGCGATTTCATTCATCACATCGATCCAGCGCAGCTCAGGGTTGAACTCGATGCAGTCGAAAATGCGCACGCGGCCCCCGATCAGCACCATGTTTGCCAGATGCAGATCGCCGTGGCATTCGCGCACGAAACTACTTTCGCGGCGCTGTGCGAAGGTCGGTTGCAGGCTCCGATGCTGATCCGATGTCCACTGTTGCACCTGGTCTAGGCGCGTGCGGTCGGTGTCGTCTTCGAGCAGCGGACGAAGCTGGTCGAAGTTCTGCAGCGCCGGGGCCATGATGGCCGCGGGTGTGCCGTACTCGCTTTGCGCGGTTGCGCGCGGCAATGCTGCGTGAAATTGCGCGACGAGCCGTGCCAGCTCATCGATGTGGCGATCGTATAGCTCACCTCGTGCGAGCACTCGTTCGAGCAGTCCACTCTGATCGAACTGGCGCATCTGCAACCCATACTCGAAAGCCACGCCGGTTCCGCCGACACGCGGATGTTCTGCGTCGCCCGTGATGGGAACCACACTCAGATACAAGTCGGGAGCCGTACGACGGTTGAGGCGCAGCTCTTCCTCACAGAAGTGACGCCGCTGGTCCAGCGTCGAGAAATCGAGAAAGCCGAGCGCGAGCGGCTTTTTCAGCTTGTATGCATACGCGCCAGTCAGAATCACATCCGAAATATGCGTCTGCAGATGTTCGATTCGGTCTACCGGATGCGGATAGCAGTTCGCCTCGAGCAGTGCGTGCAAGAGCCGATCTCTGCTTGCGCCGATGGCGCCTGGTGAGGAGCTCATGTGAGGGAACGCGGTCCGGTCGGCATCTTCTGCCGCGGGCGTTCGCGTCGCTGCGTAATCAAGTTACGCTGGCCTGTGCACGGTCCCCCTGATCGGCCAGCTTGCGCAACGCTCCGCTGATCTGTACCGGATAGCACTCCGCGGGCTCCAATCCGCGTAGAGCCTCTGGCAGGCGCGCCAACTCATCGCTCGCGTGGCGCCGCGCCTGCGCCAAATTTTCCAAACTAGCCAGCCGCCGGCCTGCGCGCATCACGGGTCGCAGCAGCGCGCTGCCAGGTTGTACATCGCTCTCCAGCGTCAGCAGATCTGCGCGCATCTCGCCGCTGTCTCGATAAGTCCGATAAATCTGCCTGCGCCCGGGCCACGTCGCCTTGCCTTCGGAGCGCTTGCGGCGCGCGCGCCCAGCGTACTCCTGCAGCTTGTACGCGCAATCGAGCGTGGGCACATCGTGTGAGGTGTCCATGCCGCTGCCGATGCCAAAGCCGTCGATGGGAGCGTGCTTCGTCGACAGCAGCTCGCGGATCGCGAGCTCATCGATGCCCCCGCTCACGAAGATCTTCACGTCGCGCAACCCGCCTTGGTCCAGGATCGCGCGCACGCGTTGCGCGTGCTCGCTCAGGTCGCCGCTGTCGATGCGCACCGCACGAATCTTGATGCCGTCGCGAGCCAGAACAGGCGCCAGCTCGACCACCTTGCGAGCCCCTGCCTCGGTGTCATAGGTATCGATCAGGAAAGTGATGTTGCCGGGATGGCTCCGCGCGAAGCGCTCGAACGCCTGCAGCTCACTGTCGTGTGCTTGAATGAACGAGTGCGCCATCGTGCCGAATATGGGGACTGCGTACTGCGCTCCGGCGAGCACGGTGGCGGTGCCGGACATGCCGGCGAGGTACGTTGCACGCGCTGCGAGCAGGCCGGCCTCCGCACCATGCGCACGGCGCAGTCCGAAATCGATCAGCATCTTGCCCGGCGCCTGCAGCACCGCGCGTGCGGCCTTGCTCGCGATCATGGTTTGAAAATGCACCAGATTCATCAGACGCGTTTCCACGAGCTGCGCCTGCGGCAGCGGCGCCACGATGCGCACCACCGGCTCGTTGGCGAAGAATACGGTGCCTTCCGGTAGCGCATCCACGTCGCCGGTGAAGCGCAGGCGCGCGAGCTGAAGCGATCGATCATAGCACGCAGGCGAAGCCAGGCCTGCCAGTGCCTAAAGTCAGGATTGCGTGCGCGTCTGGCGGCGGATTTCCAATGCGACGACGATTTCCGAGAGCGGCTCAGTCAGGGACCAGGACAGATTGAGAGTCACCGACTGCATGATCTTTTCGAAGCCGTCCTCGGATTGCGAAACCGTGGTGTGCGGCTGCCCGACGACGTGCGCCGGCGGGCTGCACAACAGCGCGACCGAGCCACCGAGCAACCCATCTTCCAGCGCAAGCGTGGTGAGCGAATCGAGCTCGATGCGCTGTCCGAAGCCGCCCGGGATGCGCCCCTCATGTACGTAGCGCCCCAGTACACCGTCGCAACTCGGCATCGCCAGGTCGATGCGCGTTGCAAAGCGACCGGTCGCAGCAGGTTCGAAACGAAAGGTGGCAGTGATCCGGTTATCGGCGATGCCGATACGCTTATGCACTACGCCGGCGCCGAGTGGTGCGCGAAATTGAGCCGTATCGTCGGTGTTGCGTGCCCGCTCGTATGCAAGCGGCGCGACGCTGCCGTTGCGATCCGCAGTCCAGCCGTCTACAAACAGCCCGCGCGGTCGTGTGTCGGGTTCGATATCCTCCGCTGAAATTGCGTGCTTTACGCGCACACGATCGTGCGCAGAGGCGATGCCGTCATGCTGAGCGGCCGCGTGCTGGTCACCCGACAGCTTGCTGTAGTAGTGTTCCGCCCGCCGGCTCAAGGTGTCGGCGAAATTGTGCGCGAGCGAGTAGGAATCGAACTCGAGGATCGCGGCGTGCTGATCGTCGCGTACGACCGTTTGCAGGATGCCGTTCTGCAGGAAGATCTCGACGTGTCCGTCGAGATCTTGATCACGTTTCTCATGGCGCCCACGCGGTT
>JBGQKF010000535.1:0-3210 GCA_041499435.1 Gammaproteobacteria bacterium | reverse complement strand
GTACATTTATCGTGTGCCACCGCTGGACGTTCCGCCCGAGGACCTGCGCGCTCTCGAACAGGTCCTGCGCTCGGGCGCGGTACAGCTGTTCCTCATGCGGGCGCGTGCAGCCGATCCGCAGTTTGCGCTTGACGAGCATACAGGCGCGGTCATCGCCGCGATCTGCCGGCGCCTGGACGGCATCCCGCTCGCCATCGAGCTGGCCGCGGCCCGGACTGCGGCACTGGGTATCGAGGCAATCGCCGCACGCCTCGACGATCGGTTTCGCTTGCTCACCGGGGGTCATCGCACAGCGCTGCCCCGACATCAGACCTTGCGCGCGACACTCGACTGGAGCTTTGAGCTGCTGTCCGATAGCGAGCGCGTAGTGCTGGAGCGGCTCGCGATCTTCGCCGGCGGCTTCGACCTCGAATCGGCCAGTGCGGTGCTGGCTCAGACGCAGATATCCGCGGGCGATGTGGTGGACAGCATCGTCAACCTGGTGGCCAAATCGCTGCTCACGGCAGACGTGCGCGGCACGATCGCCCAGTACCGGCTGCTCGAGACTACGCGTGCTTATGCGCTCGAAAAGCTGACCCAGAGCGGCGACCTCGAACGACTGGCGCGTCGGCACGCAGAATACTTTCATGCCGTGTTCGCGACCGCCGCGGCGCAGGGGGAGACGCGTCCCACGGCCGAATGGCTGATCACATACGGGCGTCAGCTCGACAATGTCCGTGCGGCGCTGGACTGGGCATTCTCGCCGGGAGGCGATGCGCAGCTCGGCGTGGCGCTCACCGTGGCTGCAGTACCGCTGTGGATGCGCATGTCATTGATGGACGAGTGTCGCAGGCGTGTCGATAGCGCGCTGGCGAGCCTGGAATCCCGGTCGCTTCGCGACACCCGCGAAGGCATGCAGCTCTACGCTGCGCTCGGGCTGGCGCTGATGTATACCAAAGGGGCTGTGGCGGAAACGCGCGCCGCGCTCGCTCATGCTTTGCAGATTGCGCAGAGCCTCGACGATGTCGACTATCAGCTGCGTGCGCTCTGGGGCCTGTGCATCGATCGCCTCAACAACGCGGTTTTCCGAGAGGCGCTGAGCCACGCGCAGAAATTCGCCACTGTGGCGGCGCGATCCAACGATGCGGTCGATCAGCCCATCGGCGATCGGATGATTGCCTTGTCGCTGCACTATCTCGGCGAACAGTCTCAAGCGCGCTTTCATTTCGAGCGCATGCTGAGCCGCTACGTCGCCTCCGATCGCAGCGCACACATCGTCCGGTTTCAGTTCGACCAGCGCGTGACGGCCCAGGTCGCATTGGCGACCGTCCTGTGGTTGCAGGGGTATCCCGATCAGGCGATGCACATGGTGGAAGCCAATATCGAGGAAGCGATCGGGCTCGATCACGCGCTGTCGCTTTGTAACGCTCTTGCCAAAGCGTGCCCGGTGGCGCTGCTCGCTGGCGATCTCGATGCCGCCGAGCGCTTCGTCACGATGCTGCTCGAGCACGCGACGCGCCATGCATTCGCCTCATGGCAGGCGGAGGGACGCTGTTTTCAGGGCTCCCTGCTGATCAAGCGAGGCGATGTGGCCGGCGGTATAGAGGTGCTGCGCGCTGCGACCAGCGAGTTGCCTGAGATCAAGTTCGCATTGCGCTACACCGCGCTGCTCGTAGAGCTGGCCGAAGCGCTCGGCCGTACTGGAGAGATTGAGAACGCGAGGCAGGCCATCGACCAGGCGCTGGCACGCGCGGAGCGCAATGAAGAGCGCTGGTACATGGCGGAGCTGTTGCGTGTCAAAGGGGAGCTCATGCTGCTGGACCACGCAGCCGACGCGGCTGCGGTCGCCCAATTTCAAGCGGGCCTGGGCTGGGCTCGGCAGCAAGGCGCGCTGTCCTGGGAGCTGCGCTGTGCCACCAGCCTTGCACGTCTGTCGCAGAAGCAGGGCGCGATTGGCCCGGCCCGCGAGCTTCTGTCGTCGGTCTATACCAAGTTCAGCGAGGGCTTTGCCACCGCGGATCTGAGGGCTGCGAACCAACTCCTGCAATCGCTTCACTGACGCTTCACGACCGTCCCATCCAGGATCGTGGAAGAAAACGGCCCGGAGACGCAGATCTCGGCAGTGCGCAAAGCGATCGGACGCTCACTTCGGTTTTCTCACAACCTCGATCGTCTGCATCATTCCTTTGTCTTCGTGCTTGACGACGTGGCAGTGGAATACGAACCGGCCGACGATAGCGGGGTTGGTAAATGGAATCACCACTTTGATCTCCCCTGGCCGACCTTCTTCTGCTGCGGGAACGGTAAAGGTGTCGTAGAGGCTGCCGAAGTTCCTTGGCTCCCGATTGACAGATACCACCAGGAACTCGGTCTGGTGGATGTGGAAATTGTGCAACTGGTTGTCCTCGTTGCGGATGGTCCACTCCTCCACGTCTCCCAGAACCGCGGTCACATCGGTCCGATCGGGATCGAACAGCTCGCCGTTGATGAAGAACTTGGTCCTGTCCTCCGAGCGGGAGAAAGTGAAGATGCGCCGCCGCGTGATGGGACTGGCGCGTAGCGCTTCGATGTAAGGGGAGGCCTCCACGGCCTGCGCTGCCAGCTTCGCCTCTGCCACAGCGATGTCCGCAGCCGGTCCATCGGAAACGACTATGCCCAGCGAGTGCTCGGGCAAAGGCGGGCGGCCGCTCTCCAGCGTAAAGGGGATGGATCTCAAGTGATAGTTACCGGTTGGACCCCCCACTGCGACGACTTCAACCCGCTGACCGGGTCCCAACATGATGTCATCGACCTTCACGGGTCGATGCAAGTAGGTTCCGTCGGTGCCGATCAGATAGAGCACCATGCCCTCGAGCTTGAGCTTCAAGAACAAGTCGGCCCCGATATTGCCGATGCGCCAGTATTGCAGCTCACCCGGACGGATCGGGATGAGCGGCGCGACCGTGCCGTTCAGAGTGACCAACTCTTCCCAGTCGGCGCGAGGATCGGGATGGTGTTTGAGCAACAGCACACGCTCCCTGAGACCTTTGAGAAAGGGGTGGAAGCGCTCGCTGCCTTCGACAATCAGCGCGCCGGACAGTCCGCCGATGATCTGCTGACTGGACAGGCCGTGGGCATGCGAGTGATACCAAAAGAGGCCAGGGGGATGCTCGGCGGGAATGTCGACACGGTAGGTAAACGATTCGCCCGGCTGGATGTGGACGAAGACGTTATCGCTGGTCCCCTGCGGGG
>JBGQKF010000534.1:0-3226 GCA_041499435.1 Gammaproteobacteria bacterium | reverse complement strand
TACTTCCTGTCCGAACGGGTGAGTGCAGAGGAATGCAAGCGGCTTGGCATCGCCAACTACGTCTTCGCCGCAGGCGAGCTCGAGCAGCAGACGATGGCCATCGCACGCAGGCTGGCTGCCGGTCCGCCGGTCGCCTATCGCTACATGAAGGAGAACCTGAACCGCGCCGCGATGGGCGCCGATGTGATCGAATGCCTGGATCTGGAAGCCTCGCACCACGTGCACGTGGGCCTCACTGAAGATCATCGCAACGCGGCGCAGGCTTTCGTCGACAAACGCGAGCCTGTGTTCAGGGGGCGTTGAGACTGGCGCCATCCATGAACTTTGCGTCTAAGCCGTTGGGTTTTCGCTCTCGTCCGGCTTTTCCAATGCTCCGGCGCGCACGCCGAGCAGCCGCACCGGTCTCTTCAGCTCGATGCGTCCGAGGCAGTCGAACGCGGCCTTGCGGATGAGCTCGGTGGAATCAGTGGCTGTGGTGAGCGTCTTGTCGCGCGTATGCGTCTCGAAATTCGCGAACCGCAGCTTGATCCCGATCGTGCGTGCGCGCAGCCCGTCGTCGCGCAGATCCTGCGCCACGTCGCGCGAGAGTTGTGCAAGCATCTTAGCCACCGTCTGCCAGTCGGACGTGTCGCGCTGAAGCGTGTGCTCGCGGCTGCGCTGCTTCGGCTCCCACTGCGTGATCAACGGCCGCTCGTCGATGCCGTGTGCCGCCTCGTACAGGAAGTACCCGTATGACTGGCCGAAAAGCCCAAGGAGCCGCTCGAGCGGAATCGCCGCGAGATCGCCCACAGTGATGATGCTGAGCTGTTTGAGGCGCTCTTCGGTCTTGGGCCCGATGCCCGGTACCTTGCGCACTGGCAGCGGCCAGATCTTTGCTTCCAGGTCTCCCGCGCCGATGCTGGCCAGCCCGTCGGGCTTCTGCAGATCGGAGGCGATCTTGGCGAGCCGTTTGTTCTGTGCGATGCCGATCGAGCACGTGAGTCCGGTCTCGTCGCGAATGCAGCGCTTGATGTCGCTGGCGAGCGCTTCGCTCGACTGCTCCAGCGCCGTTGCGTCGAGATACGCCTCATCGATACCCACATCCTGCATGATCGGCGAGAAGCGCCGCAGAATGTCTTTGATGAGGCGCGAGACGCGGCTGTACTCCTGGTAATCGACGCGCAGGAAGACGCAGTCGGGGCAGAGTTTATGCGCGGTACGCAGCGGCATTGCGGAATGCACGCCGAACTTGCGTGCCTCATACGATGCCGTGGCCACGACGCCGCGCTGCGTCGGGTCGCCACGGCCGCCGATCACGATCGGCTTGCCCGTCAGCTCCGGGCGACGCAGCAGCTCGACGGCAGCGAAGAAGGCATCCATGTCGATGTGAAGAATACGACGGGGCTGGGTCATGCACGGGATTGTCTCGCAGTCCGGCGGTGGTTCAAAGCTTCCACAGCTGCCGTAATATCCAAGCGTCGCGCCTTACCCGGGATTGTTGTCCGATCCGCGGCGCGTGCGCGACTTCGCTCGTGGTGCCGGTACAACGCGTGCGCGCGTCGTAAGGGCGGTCACTACTTTTTCTCTTGTTGTGTTGGGATTGTTCGCTTTCGGGCAGGTGTCCAAAATCGTTCGATAGAGGGTCTGCGTTTCCAGCGACGGCGCCACGCTCAATACTGCCGATAGGGTCTGGCGCATCCGTCGATACACGCTGATCGCCTCGGTGTGCCGGCCCAGACGTTGGTAGCATCGCATCAGACCCTGATGGAAGGCCTCGACGATGGGGTCTGCGTCCACTCCGCGCAGGTAAAGTCGAATCGCTCCCTCGGTGTCGCCTGCCCCCTCGAGTGATTTGCCATGCGTTGCGAGCGTGTGGATGAACTTGCCTCGCAGCCGCTCGCGTGGAGCAACGCTCCATGATTCTCCTTCATCCTCCGGCAGGAAGCTGCCGCCATAGAGTTGCAGCGCCCTCGAGGCGGTTGCGCACTCCTCTGGACGAGCCAGGCGTTCTTCGAATCGCCAGGCGTCCACCCAGCACAGCGCGCGGTCGAGCGTGACCTTGCCGCCCTGCTGCATGACCGCGTCGTTGCTTTCGAGGAGCTTGCGCAGCCGCAAGATCGTGATCCCAAGAGCTTGCCTGGCGGCGTCGGCTTCCTCGTCGGCCCACAGCGCATCGCACAGCAATTGCTCGGGAACCTCCCTCCCGCCGAACGCGATGAGTGCCTTGAGAAGCGACAGCGTCTTCTTCGGGATCTTGCGGGAATATTCCAGGGGTTTGTCGCCGACCAGGACCTCGAAGCTACCAAGCGTGCGGATGCGAATCGGCCAAGGCCAAAGGTCGGGTGCGCTCGCGGGCGGCTTGAGTCGGAACATGCGGATGATCTGCTGCACGAGTTCGACCTCGATGCCTTCTTCCAGTGCGAGCGTGAACAAGGGCGGCATTGCGCATTCGAAGTGACGGAGGTAGTGTTTGCGCTTGCTTGCTCTCGCGAGCAGCAACGATTCTCTAAGCCGTGACAACGCGAGCGACCGGTTTCCTTCGGCTCGTGCGAGCCATGCTTCGACGAACACGAGGGCTGCTCGCCAGCAATCGAAGACCGGAGATTGCTCGACCAGTGCGCGGCTGCGTACGATCAAGAGACGCGCCTTTTCCGTGCGACCAGCGTCGAGCAGGAAGTCTGCTTCGACCAGACCGAACAACATCTCCTGGTATCGAGATCCTATTCTCAGTGTTATGGGGTCGGTCAACTCTGCCAGATCGGCAGCTTCGTCGCGCCGCCCGCTAAACTGAGCGCGGCGCGCCTGCAGGAGCAAGAGCATTGCTTCCGCCATTGGATAACGGTGTTCGAGCATCGCCTCGACCTCGGATAGTGTGGTACCCGCTACCACCCAGCCTAATACGCGAAACTCGATAGCGCAGCGGTGAAGGTTGGCTATGACGAAGGTCTTGCGCAATCCGTTCCGCGCTGCGATGTCAGCAGCTCTGTGCGCATAGGCTAGGCCCTCCTCGTACCTCGCCTCAAAGAACCGCATGAAAGCAGCATGCACCAGCCACCAGATCGCTTCCGAGGGGCTCGCAGCCGGGTTATCTACCAAATGGCCTGTTGCAAGTGCGATCCGGTCGCCACAATCGAATTCCCCGCTCATCGAGCTCGTCGCGAGCGCGCTGGCAGCAGCCGCGAGAGCGATGTTGGGATCGGTTTGCCCCGCAAGCAACGCTTCCACACGTCCCGGTGCTTCTACTGCC
>JBGQKF010000533.1:0-3238 GCA_041499435.1 Gammaproteobacteria bacterium | reverse complement strand
TGCGACTGCCGCGTCCGATGATGCTGCCTACCATCGGCAGCGGGGTGATCATGTCCTGGTGCGGGATGCGCGGTATCGTGACGCTCGCCGCTGCGTTGGCGTTGCCCCCCGATTTCCCATACCGGGACATGGTCGTGCTGTGCGCGTTCTGCGTAGTGCTCACCACGCTGGTGGTCCAGGGATCGACGTTACGCTGGCTGATCGAGCGCGTCGGCCTGCGCGGCGACGGTGTGGTCGATCGCGAGATCGGGATCGCGCGCACAGAAACGGCCCGTGTAGCGCTGCGCGCATTGGACTCGGAGACGTCCGCATCCTCGGCTGCGCTGCGCCAGAAATATCAAGCGCGGCTCCAATCCGGCGAGCTCCAGTCGAGCGACGTGCGCGCGGAGCCCGTCCCGATGACGGGCTCGTTGCAGCGTCGCATCGTCGACGCGCAACGCAAAGCGCTGATGGATCTGAGAGCGCGCGATGTCATCGGCAATGCGGCGTTTCAGGCGGCCGAGGAAGAGCTGGATCTGTTCGAGCTCGCGTCCGCGCGGTGGGCTGGCGCAGACTCGGACTGAACATTCGCTGCGCTCGTTACCTCCTGCGCCGTGTGCCAGCGGCTTTTTGCTTCGCTCCAATGCGCCCGGAGGTCACTACGATCCGGTTGATCCCGATCAACATCGCTCGCGCAACCAGCCGCCGGCGCTCCTTCGGGGTAAGACGCCTGCGTCTTAGGCGAGCCCTTTTCTTCGAATCGTCGTCATCATCGTCATGGCCGTCATCGATCAACTCGGGATACTTCGAGACCAGCCAGTCGCGCGCCTGTTCCGCGGCGAGATTATCCTCAGCAAACTGATCCACTGTTCGAGCGACGTCTTTGACGAGCTGCGCATAAGCTTCCATCTGTTCGATGGATGCGTGGACCGCCGCATTGAAGGTACCTTCGATCAGCGCGGCGACGAATTGCGGAAAGTCGACATTGTCGACCAGCTTCTGCATGCCCCGGGCAGCCCCACCAGCGGCGACGTAGCTGGTAATCGTTCCGATACCGCTCGCGATCTGGCGCGCGCATGCAGGGCTCGCTGCGCCCGCTGCGACACGAGTGCGCCGCGTGGCGCCGCTCTTGGAGTCAGTCATCGTTCCGTCTCCTCATTTCCGTACGCGCAATTTTTACATAGAACGGTATCGCTTTCCCCGCAGATGACGTGCCGTGTTGGCAATGGTAGCCTTCAGCATGCGTCGATATATACAGGAGGAGCGCACATGAGACTCGAAGACAAAATCGCGATCGTCACCGGCGCCGGGCACGGCATGGGCGAGAGCATGGCGCGGATTTTTGCACGCGAGGGCGCGAAGGTCGTTGTGGCCGACATCGCCGAGGAGGATGGCGGAAAGGTCGCTGCGGAGATCGTTGCGGGCGGCGGTGACGCGATCTTTGTTCGTCTCGATATTTCCAAGGAGAGCGAATGGGGGGCGGTGATCGCGGCGACTTTGCAGCGCTATGGGCGCCTCGACATTCTGGTCAACAACGCGGGCGTCAGCGGCGCGCTGCCGGACCTGAACAGCCTCGCCGACTACGATCGTCTGATGACGATCAACGCGCGCGGCACATTCCTCGGCATGCAGCACGCACTTGCGGAAATGCGCAAGGCCGGCGGCGGGTCGATCGTCAATCTGTCTTCGATCTCAGGGATCATCGGGCAGACCAACGTGCATATGGGATACAACGGCGCGAAGGCCGCGATCCATGTCATGACGAAAGCGGCAGCGGTGCAATTCGCCAAATACGGCATTCGCGTGAACTCCGTGCATCCCGGCTTGATGCCGCCGATGCGATCGGGGCAGGCGGGCGCTGATCCGACGGCGCGCGCGAAGGCGCTGGAGGCGGTGCCGTTACGGCGCGCCGGGCGACCCGAGGAAGCGGCCTACGCGGTGTTGTTTCTCGTCTCGGACGAGGCGTCGTACATCACCGGTGCCGAGATCGTTGTGGATGGCGGCTACCTGGCGTTGTAGCTGCGCTCTCTCTGGCGAGAGTGCATACAAGCCAGGTGGCCGGTCCCGCAGCCGCGGTGTCGTGCCGAGCCGAGCCGAGCCGCATCATGCCGCAAGCGGCTCTTCCGGAATCAGTGCAAGCAGATCGGTGACGCCCACGTCCACGCCGGCCTGAAACAGCAGCGTGGTCGCCTGTCCGCGGTGATGCGTCTGATGATTGAACAGATGGAGCACCAGGGTGCCGTACAGCTTTCGATGCGGTACGCCTTTCGTATTGCGATACTCGAGGACATGGTCGAGATCGGCGTGGGTCAGCTCCGCTGACCAAGCGCCGATGACGGCGTCGAGCTGCTTGCGCGCATCGAACAGATTGTTGAGATCGTGGTGCAGGATCTGATCGAGCTTTGCGGGCCGCTCCATCTGCCTTACCGGGTCGAGCGCGGGGTGATCAGCCGGGTGCGTGCTCAGTCGTTGAAGCCAGAGGATGTCGCCCACCATGATGTGATTGAGCGTGCCCAGCACCGATCCGAAGAACGCGCCGCGCGGCCGCGCAAGCTCCTCAGGCGACAGCGTCCTGGCCGCCATGTAGAGCTTGTCGTTCATCCAGGCGTTGTACCGCGCCATCAGCGCGATGTGTCTCAGTACGTCCATGAGAAACCCCGACATAGCGGCGAGGCTGGCGAGCTAACTAGTGGACTGTAACAGCCGATTCAGTAGTACCCCACCCTCACCCCAACCCTCTCCCACAAGGGGAGAGGGGGCCCGCTCTGCTTTGGATTGTTACAGTTCACCAGTATACGCGCCGGAAACTCTGGAGGGCATCGCACGGCGATGCTGTGGGCTCACCTTCTCATGCCACTCTCAGCGCGTTTCGATACCGCAACGGCGTCATCGATGTCGCCTTGCGAAAGTTGGCGCTGAAATGACTCTGGTCGGCGAAGCCGACTTGCGCAGCGACTTCGGCGAGCGGCGTGTCGGAGCTCGATAGCAGCCGTTTCGCGTGCTCCATGCGCACGTGCATGATGTACCGATGCGGCGTCATGCCTGTGGAGCGTTTGAACTCGCGATGAAAATGAAACGGGCTGAGCGCAGCCGAGGCTGCGAGATCTTCCAGACGAATCGTCTTATCGATGTGTGCTTCGATGAACCGCCTGACACGCCGCAGCTTGTACTGAGGTAATCCGTTCTGCTGAAGCCCGCTGCCGCTCGCGTATCGTTCCGGAATCTGCACCACCGTCCCCAGACGCTCGTTCCCATCGAC
>JBGQKF010000532.1:0-3241 GCA_041499435.1 Gammaproteobacteria bacterium | reverse complement strand
GTGCCCACTCGACGATAAACGCCGTGGCACCGCCCCACTCGCCACCTGCGGAAAAGCCCTGCAGAAGCCGCGCGATCACAATCAGCAGCGGCGCTGCGATGCCGATCGATGCATAAGCAGGCACGAGTCCGATCATCACGGTGCCGGCCGCCATCAACACGATGGTGAGCACCAGGGCCGCCTTGCGCCCGCGGACGTCGCCCAGTCGACCGATGACGATACCACCGAGCGGACGCACCACGAAGCCAACGCCGAATGCGGCGAACGCGGAAAGCAGCGAAGTGATTTCGTCCCGGGCCGGGAAGAACTGCTTCGCGATGATGGTTGCCATGTAGGCATACACCGCGAAGTCGTACCATTCCAGCACGTTGCCGACCACAGCGGCCAGGATCGCGCGCCGGGCCTGCGGATTCGCGGGCGCGTTCAATTTTCCACAATCCCTTGCCTCAGCGTTTGACGCCGAGCTCCTGATACAAACGCTCCACCAGCGCGCGCAGCTCCGCGAGCTCGTCGCGCACTTGCGCGATGTTCGATTTGAGCGCTGCCAGCTCGCCGGTCGTGACGCCGTCATCGTCGAGCGTCGCGGCAGCCTGTGCGTCCGCATCCACCGGGCCGCAGAGCAGATGCGCCCAGCGATGCTCACGCGAGCCGGGTTGTTTCGCGAGCTTCACCACCAGCGCGCCGGCTGAGCGCGTGGCCATCTCCTCCAAGTACGCTTCCACGGAGGAGATGTCGGCGAAATGGTACATGCGATCGCAACCCGTTCGCAGTTCGCCGGGCGTCTGCGGGCCACGCAGCATCAACGCATCCAGCAGCGCCGATACCGCCTGACTCACGCCCAGCACCTTGGTGAGGTTGTGCGCGTAGCGCATGACGCGACCCGACGCTCCGTAGCTCTCGATAATCAAGGTGTGGTGCTTGAGCCCGTCGAGCGCCATCTGCACTTCGCCCTCCGTGACGTTCATCACAGGGTTGCGGTTCGACTTCTGATTGCAGCCCGCGAGCAGTGCGTTGAGGGTGAGTGGATAGTAGTCCGGCGTGGTGAGCTGCTTCTCGATCAGTACACCGAGCACACGCGCCTCCAGCGGAGAGAGCGTCAGCGTTTGCGATGAAGTCATGTTTGCGCCGGGGATTTGTGAATTTCGATTCTATCTCGTATGCCTCACCCCATGCTGGCGTGCGCGGTCATGCGTCTTGCATCGTCCGCGATCGCGTGCGGGCCGTGTTCTTGCTTTTCTCGTACAACCGGCGAGCGGCATGCAGCATATGGCGTGGCACGCGCGTTGCGAGTAACTCGCCTAGCCAGGCCGGACAGGTCAACTGAATGTTAGAGCGGCATCGACGCCCAAGCGAAAGCTATTGATGCACCACTACAAAGCCGACCTCGCCGCTTTTGTGCACGCTGCACAGATCAACGACGCTGAGCGCTGCACGGCACTTGACCGCCGGCACGCGGGCGCGATCGTGCGCACCCGTCCAAATCTAAAACTACACCCTGCGCGAGACCGCATCGAATGAACCGGTTGTTTGCCAAGCTGTCACTAAGCGCCAAGATTCTGTTGGCAACCGGCGGTATGCTGGTGTTGGTGGTGGCGATCGCGTGCACGCTCGTGATCGCAGATCACTACCAGGATGCCAACGCGCGGCTGCTGGCCGAAACCGTCACGCAGGCCGAGCTCGTCGCAGCGAACGGCGCACCGGCGCTTGCCGCGCGTGATCGGGTGGAAACCGAACGCGTGTTGAGCGCCTTGCAGGCCGCGCCTACCGTGCTCGCCGCGCGCATGTACGACGAGCACGGCGCGCCGTTCGCCGTTTATGAAACCGGACGCTCCCGTCGCCTGGGCCTCGAGTTGGAGACGCCGTCAACAAGCGGTGCCCGTTTCCACCAGGAGTACCTCGAAGTCTTCCGCCCGGTCCTGCTGAGCGGCAAGCCCGTTGGCATGCTGGCATTGGCCACCGACCTGGCCGCCGTGCGCATCGACAACGTCGGCTTTGGCATCAAAGCGGTGCTGATCGCGCTGCTCTCGCTAGTCGTCGCCTATCTGGTGACCTCCGCCGCCAATCGCGCGATTCTTGAACCGCTCGCCTTGTTGACCGACATGGTGCGGCGTGCACTCTCCGAGAAGCGCGACGATCTGCGGGCGCAGGTGCGCTCGAGCGACGAAGCCGGCGTGCTGGCCGGGGCGTTCAACGTGCTGCTCGAACGCATCGTCGATCGCGAAAGCTCGCTCCGGCGCGAGCTCGCGGAGCGCAACCACGTCCAGCGCCGGCTCGATGAGCTGGCACACTACGATCCGGTCACCAAGCTTCCGAACCGGCATTTCTTCCTGCGTCAGCTCGAGCGTATTCTGCTGGAGTCGGGCAACGCCGGCAGCGCCGGCGCGCTGCTCCTGATCGACCTGAACAAGCTGAAGCACGTCAATGACACGCTCGGGCATGACGCGGGCGACAGTCTTCTGCGGCAATTCGCCAAACGTCTTTCGGTGAGCCTGCGCGACAACGACGTTCTGTGCCGTCTGGGCGGCGACCAGTTCGCGCTGATTCTCGCCGAGATCAGCGGGGAGAGCCATCTGGTCACCGTCGCCAACAAGCTGCTCGCAGTGGCGCGTCAGCCGGTGCTGCTGGGCGAGCGCGAAATCACGGTGAGCTCTTCGATCGGCATCGCCGTATTCCCGGTCGATGGCAACGAGCCGCAGGTCCTGCTGAGACACGCTGAAACCGCTTTGCATCGAGCGAAGGCCACGGGCAAGAACAATCATCTGTTCTTCTCGCCCGACATGCTCGACCGGGACAACAAGTGGCTCAACGTGGGCGGCGAACTGCAGCGCGCGCTCGAGCAGAACGAGCTGCGCCTGCACTTTCAGCCGCAGGTGTACTTAGGCGATGGCAAGCTGCGCGGATTGGAAGCGCTGCTGCGCTGGCAGCATCCCGAGCACGGCCTGCTGCTGCCTGGCGAGTTCATGCAGCTCGCCGAGGACACTGCCGATATCATGGACGGCATCGCCAATTGGACGCTCGAGGCGGCCTGTGCGCAGATCTCCTCGTGGCGTGCTGCGGCGATCCAGCCGGTACCGATCGCGATCAACTTCTCTGCTGCGCAGTTGCGCGACCGGCGCGTCGTGCATCGCCTGCGCGAGCTGCTCAAACGCTATGATGTCCCCAGCGAGTTCCTGGAGATCGAGATCGCCGAGAATCTGCTCATGTCCGAGCCCGCGGCCAGCGAAGTGCTCGACGACCTGCG
>JBGQKF010000531.1:0-3254 GCA_041499435.1 Gammaproteobacteria bacterium | reverse complement strand
CTGCCCAATCTGCCGCAGATGCTGCATCTGTTATGGGGCGGGGGCGCCACCGGCATCATCAACCCGATCAATCCCATGTTGCGCGCGCCGCAGATCGCCGAGATCATCCAGGCCGCAGGCTCGCGGGTGCTGGTGACCACCGGTCCGGGAACCGAGCTTTGGGACAAGGCGCTGACCGCGGTCGGGATGCTGAACGCGCCGGTAAAGATTCTTCGCGTCGGCGGCGCTGCGACGGCTGAGGCCGAGAGTTTCGACGAAGCGCTAACACGCTACTCCGACGAGCGCCTGCTCAGCGGACGCGAAGCCGTGCGCAACGACATAGCGGCTTACTTCCATACCGGCGGCACAACCGGAGACCCCAAGCTTGCACAGCACACACACGGTGGCCAGATCTTCCAGGCTTGGGTGGGGCATATTTTCGGAATGGAGGATGACGATGTCGTCCTGGTCGGCCTGCCGCTGTTTCACGTCGCCGCAGCTTACTGCTGGGGTATTGCAGTACTCGCACGCGGCGCCACGCTCGCATTGCTGGGCCCACTCGGCTTCCGCACACCAGGACTGATGCCGAATCTCTGGAAGCTGATCGAGCGGCTGCGGGCGACGCGGGTCGGCGTTGTTCCGACCATCGCTTCGGCACTGCTCGAAGTGCCCAACGCCGGTTGCGACATTTCTACCGTGCGCCGATACGCCTGCGGCGCAGCGCCGCTTTCCCCGGAGGTCGCGCGTGCTTTCAGCGCTTGCGTCGGCTCGCCGTTGCTGGAAGGCTACGGACTGACCGAGGCGAGCGGCCTTACGCACTGTAATCCGTATGACGGCGAGCAGCGTGTCGGATCGATTGGCATACGCGTTCCCTATGTGGAGTCGACAGTGTTCCGGCTGGACGCGCGCGAGCAGCCCGTGGAATGCAGGCCGGGAGAAGAAGGGATCGTCGCAGTGCGCGGGCCCACTGTGATGCAAGGTTACCGCCAGGAGCGGCACAATGAGGGCGCGTTTCTGCCCGGCGGATGGTTGAACACCGGGGATCTCGGCTACGTCGATGAAGACGGGTACTTCTGGCTGACCGGGCGCGCCAAGGACATCATCATTCGTGGCGGGCACAACATCTCGCCGGGGAGCATCGAAGAAGCGCTGTACGCGCATCCCGCTGTTGCCCTTGCCGCCGCCGTCGGCAAGCCCGACGCCTACGCGGGCGAAGTGCCGGTCGCCTATGTCACTCTCAAGCCGGGCATGTCGGCGAACGCGGAGGAGCTGCGCGTGTTTGCACTGGATCGTGTGCCCGAACGTCCAGCAGCACCAGCCGAAATCATCATCCTCGAGCAGATGCCGGTCACCGCCGTGGGCAAGATCTTCAAACCGAATCTGCGGCACGACGCCACCAAGCGCGCTATACAGGCTGCATTATCGCCGCTCACGGCCGAAGGACTGGCTGTCGAAGTCAAAGTCGTCCCGCACGAGCGCTATGGAATGCTCACGCGCATCGCGGTGCGAGCCGCTGCCTCGGACGCAAGCGAGGATCTGCACCGCCGTATCGATACACTGCTCGCGCGCTTCCTCGGTCACCGCGAGGTGACTATTCAGTGAGCCTTGCCATCAGGCGGTAAGCGTGCATTTGCCGCCGGCTCCTGGCGCAGGCTAAACTCCCCGCACCATGTTTCGCCTCTGCCGCTTCGCGCGCTTCGCCGGCGCGCTGGTCGTAACGGTCGTCAGCCTCTCCGGTTGCGCGATGCAGAGCTATCGCGCCGCTCCGATCGATGCGGCGGCGGGCGCGCAACGCTTCGAAGCGCGCACGCTCGATACGCCGGCGCTGAAGGAATACATGGTGGCACACGGGCATCGGGCCTCGGATTGGCCGGTCGAGCGCTGGGGACTCACCGAGCTTACCCTGCTCGCCTTCTACGATCATCCCGATCTCGAGGTGGCGCGCGCGGAGGCGCAAGCGGTGCGTGCCGAGGCGGTTGCAGCAACGCAGCGCGTCCCCTTCGCGGTTACGCCGCGCGTCGAGCACCACAGCTTGCGCCTGCCGGATCAGTCCAGCCCCTGGAGCCTGGGCTTCGAGGTGCAGATTCCCCTGGCGGCGGCTTCCAAGGGCGAGGCGATCCGCACGCGCTATGACGCATTGATACAGGCGGCTGATCTGAAAGTCGGTGCGGTAGCTTGGGAAGTGCGCTCTCGCGTACGGGCGCGGCTCGTCGACGTCTACAGTAATGCCGCCGAGATCGACCTCCTGCAGCGCGCCGTGCATGAGCGTGAGGCGATGCTGACCTTGCTCGAGCAGCGTTTGCAGGCCGGAGCCGTTTCTGCGGTCGAGGTGAACAGCGCGCGTCTGGCTCTCGTGGACGCGCAAAGCCGCTTGCAAACGGCTCGATCCGCCAGCGCGCGTAATCTCGGCGCGCTGGCCCAAGCGCTCTCGCTGCCGCTTCCGTTAGTGCACACCCTGCGCCTCGACTACGCGGATCTTCTGCAGACCGCGTCGACCACTCAGCAGACCGAGACGCGCCGCGCCGCCTTACTCAATCGCCTCGATATTCGCGGGAAGCTGGTGGAATACGCCGCCGCGGAAGCCGATGTGAGACTGGAGATTGCGCGCCAGTACCCGACGCTTGCGATCACGCCCGGTTTTCTGTGGGATCAGGGGGACAACATCTGGTCGCTCGCTGCGACGGTGATCCCGGCGGTGCTTGGTAATCGGCCTGCGATCGCGGCGGCGGAAGCCAGGCGCGAGGTCGAAGCGAGTCAATTCCGCGCTTTGCAGGATCGCGTGATTGGAGAGGCGCAGGGTGCTGAGGCGGCGTACGCCAGTCTGGCGCTGGCGCTCACGCAGGCCGAGCAGGCCAATGTCCTGCATACCACGCGTGCGCAACAGACCGAAGGGCAGTTCGAAGCGGGCTATGCCGATCGTGTCGAATTGACCGCCGCGCATCTGGAGGCGATCGAAGCGCAGCGCGGTGCGCTCGCGCTGCGCATCGAAGCGTTGCGTGCACAAGGTATCCTGGAGGATGCGCTGCAGATGCCGCTCACCGGCGGCCCGCTGCCGCAGCTTGGCGGCACTCCATCTGCATCCATCACCGGCCTCGCGCGCCAATGAGGGTCCAGGCGAGCGCCGTCATCATCTCGGTGATGGCCGTGTTAATTGCGGTCTTGCTGTGGGCAGTGATCTATTTCGCGCGCGATGAATGGCATCTCAAGGCCGATGCGCGCGACGACGATCTGCCGGTCCGCTCGCATGTGGCAACCGAGCATGGGTTTGCAACTGT
>JBGQKF010000530.1:0-3268 GCA_041499435.1 Gammaproteobacteria bacterium | reverse complement strand
TGCAGTCCCTTGTGATCGAAGGTGTAGTGCGTGGCGCCGAAGAACTCGCCGAAGGCCTTGCCGCGGTCGAGCGAGGCATCGTGCTCGCCGGGCATGAACTTCACGTCCTTGACCTTCAAACCGGCAGCGATGTCGCGAAACTGCGTCAGCCGCTTGCGGCGCTCGACCGGATCGTCGGTCGAATGCGTGAGATCGCCGGTAAAGACCACGAAGTCCGGCGCGTCGGGAAGCGCGTTGACTGCCGCGACCGCTTTTGTCAGCGTTCCATCAGCATCCGGATTGATCGTGGGATCGCTGAAGCCGATATGGGTGTCCGAAAGTTGGACAAAATAGAAGTCCTGGGCTGACGCGCTGCGTCGGGCCGCGCTCGCCCAGCCGGGCAGACCGGAGGCGAACACCACGCCTCCAAGCCCTGCCAGTTTCAGGAAACGTCGTCGTGTATGCGTAAGGTTCATGGAAGAAATCCTTCAGAGGTGGCTCTCGAAGCGAAAGCCTCGGGTGCAGTACTCGAAATTCGCGCCCCGCATTCCTGGTATCGATAAAATAAACTGGGAATAAAATCGCGGCGGAAAGCGTCTTGGTCTACGTATCGAGCGTTTTCACAACCCTCCCTGCGCCGCAAACATGCTGGGTTTTGTCGACATGCAGGAATCGCACACCCGTGCGCTGCGCTTCGCGCGCCTAGTAGAACCGCACCTCGACGCGGCGTACAACCTCGCGCGCTGGCTTGCGCGCGACGCGCATCAGGCGCAGGACGTCGTGCAGGAGGCTTGTGTGCGGGCGCTGCGGTTCCTGGACAGTTGCAAGGGTGACGATGGCCGCGCCTGGCTGCTCACCATCGTTCGTAATACTTTCTACAGCGCCTGGCGCAAGCGGCCGCCGGAGGAGCTCAATCCGGACATCGATGCGGACCACGCGCTGTGGAGCGACAGGCAGGAGGCCTGGGATCTCGATCCAGCGCGCCTGTTCCAGCGCAAGACTCAGCGCGAGCGCATCGACCGCGCGTTGCTGCGTCTGCCGGTGGAATTCAGAGAGGTGGTGATCCTGCGCGAGCTGGAGGACCTGTCGTACCGCGAGATCGCCGAGGTACTGAGCGTTCCGACCGGCACGGTGATGTCGCGATTGAGCCGGGCGCGAGGACTGCTCGCACGTTATCTCAAGTCAGAGGATGAGTGATATGCACTGCGCGGAATCGAAGCAAGCGGTAGGGCCATATCACGACGGCGAGCTCGACGCAGAATCTGCAGACGCGCTGCGCCAGCATCTCGCCGAGTGTGCATCGTGTGCCATGTTGAGCGATCAGCACGCGCGCCTGCGATCGACTGTTCGCGACGGCACCACGTACTTCACCGCACCTCACGAGCTGCGGGCTCGCGTCACGCAGCTCGCGCGGACATCTCCGTGGTCCTGGCTGAGACGTCGCATGCAATTGCCCTCATGGGCGTTTGCGGGTGCTCTTGCAGCGGCCGTAGCACTGTCGGTCGCTACCACGTTGACCCTGATCCAGCGCGAAAGCCCGGATGCGCTGGCACGCGAAGTGGTGGCCAACCATGTGCGCTCGCTGATGGTGGATCATCTGGCCGATGTCGCGACCTCCGATCAGCACACGGTGAAGCCCTGGTTCTCCGGCAAACTGGATTTTTCGCCCCCGGTGGACGATTTGGCTCGCGACGGGTTCGAGCTGGTGGGCGGTCGTCTGGATTATCTCGATGGCAAGGCGGTGGCGGCATTGGTCTATCAACGACGCCAGCACCGCATCAACGTCTTCGTACTCCCGGCAGCGGGGACGGCACGTGGCGACAGGACGTGGTCCATCAATGGGTACAACGTGGTCGGGTGGAATCAGGCGGGCATGCGAATGTGGGCGGTCTCCGACTTGAATGCGCTCGAGCTCGATCGCCTGCACCGCTTGTTGCAGGCGAAGGCGAATGGCGGCTGACGCGCGTCAGCAATACCTGCATCGCACCATCGCGGGTCTCAGTCGCCGGGTAGATACCGGCGGATCACATGCAGCTGCCTAGCACCCGTACCTTCCCTATCATTTATTGCGGCCCGTCCCCAGCGCGCACGACAGCAATCTGCACAAAACTGCAAAGAGCCTTGCAGTTCTTGCATCACCAGCCGCGACTTGCACACTTAACGCATTGAACCGCATCGAAGCACGCTTGGCACGTGGCGTGCACATCGCCTCCACATTCGCATGCGGCATCCGTCGCGCCCACTTCTTCGACAAATGACTTGTTTCGGCTACGCCGCAGCGCGATTCGCCCGAGTCGCATGGATGCTCGCCGCCGCATCGTTGTGCGGATGTTCGCTCTATCCGAAACCGGATGGGATGGCGTCGACCACCCCAGGGGACTCGATGGCATCAACCATTCATTCGGCATCGAAGCTCTCGACCCGGATGCTTCGACGCCCCTCATCGACCAGGCATTTCAGCAGCTGAAGAAAACTGATCCTGGGCACCTGCTGCACGGAACCACCTATCAGTTGAGCCGAGGCAACACACTCGACACGGGATGGCTGATCCAGAGCCCGAATGTCTGGGGCATGCCGGCATCAGCGGTTGCGGTCGAGCCGCTCGGGTGCCAGGGTTGCGACGCGGATCTATGGGGCGCTCTGGTGCAGTTGATCTAGATCAATCGTTGCGCAACTTGCGGCTGCCATCCGTGCGCATACCTAGACTACGTAGGAGGCGGCGCGAGGGCTCTATGGCCCCGCACCGAAGGCCTGGCCCACCGCGCGACGCGAACCTCCCGCGCGCTGAGCGGCCGCTATGAAGCAACCTGCGAGGCGGCGGCGACCGGCCGGTTGTGGCCGAGAGCCGCTCTATGCCAACGGCAACTGCCGACCCGGACCCGACTGTCAGGGCGCTCGCACGGCTGATGGGATTGCAGCCACGAGTATCAGCACGGCCAGGGCGGTCACAATGGTGCTGATGGTGCTGCCTGTCACCTTCATGCTCGTCTCCTTCACCTGCCAAGACGATTGCATGACTGCGCATACCGGCCTGATCTACAGCATCGCATCCCTGCTAACCATTTCGCCTTGCACCGCACGGCGGGCTATGCGTTCTCAGTGCAGGTCGCCTCTGTTGTCTAAGCCTTGGTCCAACTCACAGATCTTCCTCCACCAGTGCTTTGAGGCGTCCGGCTTTCACCGCCGCCACCAGCGCCGCATGGTCGCGAACCGTCTGGTCCGCGTACGCTAGCGAAAACTCGCCGATCGCCTGGTCGAAGGCGTCGGTCTTGCCCAAATAACCGCTGAT
>JBGQKF010000529.1:0-3276 GCA_041499435.1 Gammaproteobacteria bacterium | reverse complement strand
CCTCAGAGGTCAGTACACGGAAGGTGAAGCTTTCTTGCAAATATAGTGTTACAGCGTTCTCTGTATGGGCAAGGTAGCCGATCGAAAAATCCTGCCCGACCACGAGCTCGAAATCGTCGCCGCGCACGCTGAGCACCACCGCGCCGTTGACGCCGGGCGCCCACACGATCGGCCCGTCCAACAGTCGTCGGACATGCTCGATGACGGGGTAGCCGCCTTTGGTGGTCTTGGTGAGTCCAGTGTAGCAGCGGGGTCCCAGCGCAATGGCATACGGCCCGCCGACGCCGGAGCTGCGCAGCTTATTGGTCGCTTCGGCCACCAGCGCTGGATAATCCTCGTAGTTGTCGGAAATGGCCAGCGAGCTGCCGGATGCCGCCTCGATGATCCCTTCGATGGCGCCGGCGGAATAGCCGTGGAATATCGCACGATCTTCGGCCAGTGCGGCGTTGCGTGCCGCGTCACGAACCACATCGAGGTCTGGATCGCGGGCGCCGCGCCCCACGGCTTCCAATTCCTCGCGACTGAGCTCGAACGGTATGCGCAGTTCTACCAGCGGCTGCACACGACGCAGCCGCGCCTCCACCCCGCTTTGCGGCGGCGTGTCCGTGCCCTGCGTACGTCCGAGGCTTACAGCGGACGCGTCCCATCCCAATGGGCCGCGGAAATCGACGAGCTTCCTCGCGGCCAACGTGAATTTCAAAGTACGTTTCGCTTCTTCCTCGATCTCTTCCCACGCCGCATCGGAGATCGGCGCAAGCTCTCGGAGCAGATCGTTCATGGTCAATCCTTTCCGCGCAGGCTGCCGATGCCGAGCGAGCCGTCGTCGTCGTCGTCTTTGGAGTCCTGCGCTTCGGCCGCAGCTTCGACACCGAGAATCGGTTTGTCCGTGAACAGATAAGTCCTGAGCTGCCGATCCAGCGCCGCATCGTGCCGGCGCAACCACTCCAGCACCATCGCGGCGTGCTCCTTCTCCTCATCGCGGTTGTGCGCGAGGATCCCCTTGAGCTCCTCGTCTTTGCTCGCATCGACGCGCTGATCATACCAATCGACCGCTTCCAACTCCTCCATGATCGAAACCACCGCGCGATGCCGCTCGATGGTCTGCGGGTTCAGCATGTCGGGGCTTTCGTGCAGGGCTGCGCTGGATGATGCCATGGCGGGTCGCTCCTCTCTCGGTTAACAGGCAAGCGGACTCCATAGCGAGCCCGCTGAATCGGGCTGATACTTTACCCGTCTCCGCGTGACATCGCATGGCCGGTGAATCAATGCGCTTGTTACCACGCATGGCGCGTCTGTTCCACCCGTCCAGCCGGCGCAAATCTCGGCGGGAGCAAGCTATCGGCTGCTGGCAATAGCTTGCGCTTCAGTATTCGGGTAGGACCGTTGCTGTTCGATGCGGTATTAGCGGATCAGTGAAGAGTGAAGGAGTGAAGGACGGGCCCCCTCACCCTGGCCCTCTCCCACAAGGGGAGAGGGAACTGTGGGCTCCCTCTCCCCTTGTGGGAGAGGGCGGGGAGAGGGGGGCTCACGCGTCTTAGGCCTCTTCGCTGCCCTCGGCCACTTTGCCGAACCATTGCTCGACACTGAGCAGCCCGCCTGCTGTCTGTGCCTTCCCGTGATCTTTGTGGGCCAGGCTGTCCTGCACGATGTCGATCCGCTTCCAGCCCGCGAGTGGCGTCTCGCATTGCGTGCGCGGCACGTAACGCGAGGTCTTCACCTTCTCGTAGCGATGTACGTAGCGCGGGCAATTGGGCCACATCCCGTCCACGGTCATGCGCGCGATACCTTGTGCTTCGTAGTATTCCATCATCAGCGGATCGTTGAGGTCCACCCGAGCAGTACCCTGGACGCGCAGCCGGAACGGCTTCACGAAGTCGATGAACAACATGCCGACCTTGGCGTTGCCGACGATGTTGCCCCAGGAATAGAACATCCCGTTGCCGTCGTAGAACGGAAATGCGATGGTCTTTGCATCGACCACCTTCACGAAACCGGGATCGCCACCCTTGTAGGACACCGTGGGCTGGCCGTGCTGATCGATCGTCGACAGAAAGAACATATCGCGCGATTCGATGAAGGCCTTGTTGTTGTCATCGATCTCTTTGGCGATGAACCCGCCCTCGACCAGGTCGGCGAGGCGACGCGTGTCGAACTGGTCCTGCAGCGCCCGGTGATGCGCGCCGTATACGTTGCTCATGTGCACTCCCACAGATGATTGCTGTTTACGTCCGCTCCTATGGCGGACAGCGCATCCTATCAGGAATCGCGTGCTCGGCTGCGCAGCGCCGGCACCGGCAGTCATCGGATATAGTTGCGTTCCTCAATTGCAGCAGCTCGCGATGTCTGGGTTCGAGCCAAGACTCTTCTACGCGATGCCGGCGATGAGAGCGCGGGGCCGATGACCAATCTCTATCTGTTCCTGATGTCCGTGTCGATCTGGGGCTCCACCTGGATCGCGATCACATTTCAGCTCGGGAAAGTGGCGCCCGAGGCTTCGGTGTTCTATCGCTTCCTGCTCGTCGCGGTGATCCTGTTCATGTTCTGCGGCTGGCGTGGCCTCAATCTCCGTTTTGGAAAGCCACAGCATCTCGCCTTGTTCCTGCAAGGGTCGATGATGTTCAGCTTGAGCTATCCGAAATGGCACTGGAGAACCGTGAGAAATGAGAAATGCTACGCGCTCTGAACCTGCAGCAGCCGGCCGCTCCAGAGCGTCCGTGCAGCATCGAGGTAAGCTCGGCGGGCAGGCGCAAGTGAAGGGCGTCTCAGGCGTTTGGAAGGACCTCACCGAGTCGGTCAACCAGATGGCGGGCAACTTGACCGCTCAGGTGCGCAACATCGCCGATGTGACCATCGCGGTGGCAAGCGGCGACTTGTCCAAGAAGATCACCGTGGACGTGCGAGGTGAGATCCTGCAGTTGAAGGAGGCGATCAACACCATGGTGGACCAGCTGCGTTCCTTCGCATCGGAAGTGACGCGGGTGGCGCGCGAGGTGGGGACCGACGGGAGGCTTGGCGGCCAGGCGGTGGTGCCCGGCGCGGCGGGCACGTGGAAAGATCTAACCGACTCGGTCAATGCCATGGCGTCGAACCTGACGGCCCAGGTGCAGGGTGCGGTAGAGATGAGCCGTCCGCTGATCGAAGCTGCTGGCCATCGCTTGGACGTCTCGATGCCTGGCGAGCCGCTGGTATTGGAGGCCGATCCGGTGCGCCTCATTCAGGTCTTGTCCAACCTGCTCAACAATGCCGCGAAGTACACCACGGAGGGAGGACAGATCT
>JBGQKF010000528.1:0-3309 GCA_041499435.1 Gammaproteobacteria bacterium | reverse complement strand
GCCTTCACCGTGTTCGTGCTCGGCCGGCTTGGCTGCGTCGGGCGCTGTCGTGGCAGGCGGATGGTGGGCGGAATGGTCTTCCTGCTGCTGATCCTGGGCAAACGCAGGGCAAACCCCTAAAGCCACGGCCATGACCATGGCGGTGCACAATCTGTTCATCTCTCTCTCCATGAGCTACAGCGCAAGGCTCCAGCGTAGTCCCTTGTCGGGGCGACCCTTTGATCTGCGTCAAGGCCGATCGTGATGCTCGATGCGATCTCAGCCCTCCGGCCTTCGCTCGAGCTTCCACGCCACCGTTCCCGGTGGATGCTCGTACCATCCGGGATCGCGGTAGTCGTCGCGCGCCAGAGCCTCGCGCACCTTGATCACAGTAAACATGCCGCCCATTTCGACGGGCCCGAAGGGGCCCTGGCCCATCATCATCGGCAGCGTGTTCTCGGGCAGTGGCATGTGCATCGTGCCCATCTCCGCCATGCCGTCCGTACCCATCGACATGTACTTCGGGAGCAGCTCGCGAATCTTCGGGTCGAGATCGTCGTGCTTCACGCCCAGCATGTTGGGCACCTGATGGCCCATGGCATTCATCGTGTGATGCGACTTGTGACAGTGCAGCGACCAGTCGCCCGGCGCGTCGGCCACGAACTCCATCGCACGGATCGCGCCGACCGGAATGTTGACCGTAGTCTCGGGAAACTGCGCAGCGGGCGGCACCAGTCCGCCGTCGGTTTGTGTGACCACATAGTTGTAGCCGTGAATATGGATCGGATGATCGTGCATGCTCATGTTCGCGATGCGGATGCGCACCCGATCGCCCATGGACGCCACCATCGGATCGATGCCGGGGAATACCCGGCTGTTGAACGTCCAGATGTTGAACTCCGTCATCGTGGTCGGCTTCGCGATATACGTCCCGGGCTCGATGTCCCACGCGTGCAGCATGAAGCAGAAGTCGCGGTCCACCTTCGGGTGCGACGGCGCTCTGGGATGAATGATGAACATGCCCATCATGCCCACCGCCACCTGTACCATCTCGTCGGCGTGCGGGTGATACATGAAGCTGCCGTGCTGGCGCAGCGTGAACTCGTACACATAAGTTTCGCCCGGCTGGATATGCGGCTGCGTCAGTCCGCCGACACCATCCATGCCGTTGGGCACGAGTACGCCATGCCAGTGAATGCTCGTGTGCTCCGGCAGGTGATTGGTGACCAGGATGCGTACACGGTCGCCCTCTACCGCTTCGATGGTGGGTCCGGGCGTGCTGCCGTTATAGCCCCAGCATTTCACCATCATGCCCGGGGCGAACTCACGCATCACCGGCTCGGCGATCAGATGAAACACTTTCACGCCGTTGTCCATCTTCCAGGGCAGCGAGCTGCCGTTGAGCGTGACGACCGGCGTGTAATGCTGGCCGGCCGGCGCTGGAATCGGCGGCTGCGTGGCGGCGTCCTGCGCCGGTGCGGCGGCCGCATTGCGCGCAGCGCCCGATGCAGCGGTTCCAACCAGCAGAGAAGCCCCGGCTTTGAGAATCTGACGGCGAGTGGTCATGGGTTGTGTGCTCCGGGTTCGTGTTGAGGCGCGTCTTGCGCCGGCGCGGATGCTTCATCGTGCGTGGCGGGCAACGGCACACGCGCGCCGGCTGCGCGTTCGAGATCGGCCCACGCGAGCCAGAAATCTCGCGTGGCGACCACGTACTGGCGCGCCGTCTGTACCTGCGCCTGCTTCGACAGAAGCAGATCGTAGACCCCGACCAGCATGCCGTTGTACTGCTTCTGCGTCTCGCCGACGATGGTTTCCTGCAAAGGCAGCAGGACGCCGCGATAGTGACCCACCACCTGATGCGCGGCGATGACCCGCGTGCGGGCTTCGCGCGCCTGCGAGCGGATGTCCACCGCGAGCGCGATGACCTGCTGGCGGCTACGCTCGAGCTCGAGCTCGGCGCGCGCCACGCGGGCCTGCGACTGGTTGAAGATCGGCAGTCCCAGCTCGATCGTAGGACCGGCGAAGTGGTCCCCATTCGCTTCGCGCTTATAGGCGACGCCGATCCCGAGCGGCCCCAGATAGCGAAATTGCCGCGTGAGATTCAGCGCCTGTGCTGCGCCTTCCGCCTGCTTTTTTGCGGCGGCGAGATCCAGGCGCTGTTCGATGGCGCGCGCTTCCAGGTCGCCCAGCCTCGGCAGCTCACGAGGCACCGCGGGCAGATGCTCCGGAATGCGCCAGCGCGTGTCCGGACCCCACAGTCCGAGCAGCCGGTTGAGCTTCTCGCGATCGGCGGCGAGAGCCGCCTGGGCCTGTGCCAGATCGAGTAGCGTTTGCGCATAGAACGCCTGCTGTAACGCCTGATCGCGCAGGCTCAGGTTGCCCGCGGCGCGCTGGCGCTCAGCCAGCTCAGCGGCCGCCTCTGTTGCGCTCACCACCTGCTGCGCGAGCTCAAGTGCCTGCGCATCGCCCACCAGCGTGTAGTACTGCCCTTTCACATCGGATGCCCTGCCGACGATGCGGCTCGCCACCTCGAATGTCACCCGCTCGGCCGCCGCCTGTCCGACCTTCTTGCGGGCTGCCAGGCTGAGCAGCCCGATGAAATCCTGCACCACCGATAACTCCGGAGCGACGCCGGCGCTGCCGTGGTACCAGGTGAGCGTGAACACCGGGTTGTCGAGCAAACCCGCCTCGACCAGGTCGGCTTGCGCAACGCCGAGGCTGGCGTAGGTTGCCTGCAGCTCCCGATTGTTGAGCAGCGCGATCTGCACCGCGGACTCCTGTGTGAGCTCCTGCTGCAGCAGCCGATTCACGGCGCGCTTCAAGAGCTGTTCCTGCTGTGCATCGCGTGCCCACGCAATGTTCTGACCGAGCTGCTCACCTGCGAGCTCACGCACCTGAGGCAGCCGCGCATCCGGCTGCACCGTTGCGCACGCGCTCAGCGCCAGCATCGAAAGCCACACGGTTGATGTGCGCGCAGCTTCAGTGTCGATCTGCATGGCCATCCTCGCGACTCGGTTGCTGGGCCGCACCGCCAAAGGTTCGATAGGTCGACAGCGCTGCGGGCGCCGGTTCTTGGGCCGCCGCAGGCGCCGTTGGATTGGCGGGGTGATCGGCCGCATAGCGTGGCGGCTCGATCGCGGTGCAGCTCGCAAGCGCGAGCACAGCAGCGCTCGCCAGTGCACTCTGAATGCGTTTCATGTGCTTCCTCTTCGCTCGAATAGACATTGCGGGGACTGCAGTCGGACTGCGCATGCGCGCGTAAGCGCCTGACGATGAACGACCAAAGAGACGAGCGCGGCAACGATCTCGCTAAGACTGCTCAGCGAGCCT
>JBGQKF010000527.1:0-3374 GCA_041499435.1 Gammaproteobacteria bacterium | reverse complement strand
AGCGCCTGCCGGTGAGTCATAGAACGCTCTGTGTCCTCTGTGTCCTCTGTGCCTCTGTGTTGAGGTGTAGATCACTCGAACCGCCACGACACCGCACGCACGGCCCACACCCCCCGGTCGATCGCTTTGGGGCCGTCGAATACCAGCCAGCTCTGCTTGCCATAGTGCGGCAGCGGACGCAGCAGCGCCTGCAGCGAAGCTGCGTCGCGCGCGGAGATGGCCAGCAGCGTTTTGCCGTCGGGCAATTGCGCAGTCCAGACTTGAGCGCTGCCGCGGTCACGCAACTGATCCGGACGAGGCGGAAGATGCGCGTCGCTCAGCCAGGCATCGACATCGCCATGCAGGCCGATCACGATGAGCGATGCATCGCGCGGTGCGCTGTCCGCGAACCGTGGCTGTGTGTCCATGAGCCGCTGCGCCAGAGCACGTGCATTCGCCTCGACGTCCGCACTCTTGGTCGCGATCACCGTGATGGTCGAAGGATCGAGCGTTACCTGGCGCACGATCGACGGGATTTCGCGCGCGTCCAAGCGGCGGAACACACGAAGCCCGGGGTCGATCGTCATGGTGCGTGGCCGGCTGGTGGTTTCGAAGCTGATGTCCTGGGCCGACGCGTCGAGATAAACAATATGTTCTTCCATGCCTCGATCCGTCTCTACTGAGATCGGCACGCGCAAGGTATAGGCTGGCTCGCCCTGGGTGAGCGTCGCGGCAATTCGATAGCCAGAACCGGTGGCCTGCGCGCTTGCACGTTCCATCGCGATTGCCGGCGCGCCTTTGCCGTCGATCCATTGCGCGAAGAACGCATGCAGATCGCACCCGCTCTCGCGGGCGAACGCGCGCTCCAGATCCGTCCACGATGCGCGATGAAACTTCTGTTCGGCGAAGAAGCGCCGCAGACCCGTATCGAATGCCTCGCGCGAGATCTCATCGCGCAGCATCAGAAACACGAACGCCGCCTTGTTGTAACCGACGATCTGCGATGCGTCGTGCGTGCGTGAAGTAAATTCGCGCAAGGGACGATCGCGCCCGGCGGGCACGGCGGCGAAATCCCGCAGCCAGGTGAGACGCATCTCGTGCGCTGCCGACTCGCCTTCGTCTTCCTTGTACGCGTAGTCGGCCATGAACGTCGTCAGGCCCTCGCTCCAGTTGCCACGCTGCCAGTCGACATACACGCCGTTGCCCCACCAGTTGTGCAGCACCTCGTGCCCGAGCGATGTCGTGCGGATGAACGGCAGGCGCAGCACGTCGATCCCGAGATACGTAAACGATGGCATGCCGAAGCCGGTGGGTAGGGCGCTCGACACGATGCTGAACCCGGTGTAAGGGTACGGCCCGATGGCTCTGCTGTAACGATCGACATAGCCGGCAGCCGCGTCGAGATAGCCGGCGGACAAGTCGGCGATCTCGGGATGGAAGTAGGTGCGCAGCCGCACATCGTTAGAGGCGCGCTCTTCCACGGTGTATGGCCCGGCCACGAAGTCGATGCTTTCCGCAGGCTGCGTCAGCTCGAACTGCGCGCGATACATATTCGCGTCCGTGCTCTCTCGCAGCAGCCGCCCCGCGACGAGTCCGCGCTGTCCGGCGGGCAGCTCGAGCTCCACCCGATACGTGAACAGGTCGATGCCGAGCTCCGGATACCAACCGCTGCCGCCCGGCAGAAACGAACCGCGCTCGCTCGCCATCGGCGGCAGGCCGCCGAGCACACCGCGTTCGTCGGCTTCTACCAGCGGTGCGAGCTCGCCATGATAACGCAGCTCGATACGATGCCGGGTGGGGACCTGCGGCAGCTCGAGGCGCCACTGCTGCTGCGCTCCTGCTGATGTGTGATCGAACCGGGCGGCGACGCCGTCCACCAACGGTTGAGCCGCGGTGAATCGGCTGCCCAGGCTCACCGTTATCGGGCCGTCGCACTCGCACGTGAGTGCGGCGTGTGCCTCCAGCACTCGTGTCTGCGGCACGAGGCGCATGCTCAGCTCGAGATGGGCGGATTGCACGTGCTCGTTCGCTGCGGTCGCATGGATCGGAACCGCAAGCGCGAACGCTGCGGCGAGATGCTTCATCGCTGATCGCGCGGCGGAAAGCGTGCCACGATATCGAGCTGCTGCCCGGCTCGGCGAATCGAGATCGGCAGCCACGTGCCGGGTGCCTGGCGCGTCACGGCCGCGATGACGTCGTCCACGCTCGAGACGCGTTCGCCGGCGATAGTCTCGATGACATCCTCCTGCTTCAAGCCGGCCGACTCCGCGATACTGCCTTCGGTGAGCTTGGCGACGCGCACGCCTTGCTCGGTTTGCTCGAGCACTACGCCCAGGCGCGGGCGCTCGGGGCTCACCTGCGATTCGGTGCCGAACAGTGCATCGGCGAGCTGCGCACTCAGCTCGGCGCAGGCTTGCCCGCGATCCCATGGCAGCAAAACAGCCGCGTCCTTGAAGCCGAGGTCGGCGAGCTGTCGCGGAACGCCGTCGCGGTTCTCCAGATGGCCCAGTCCCATCAAGCCTACGACGATGGCGTCCGGCGAGCGGGCTGCAGCTTCAGCGATCCCTTGCGCCATGGTGCGATCCCAGAGCAGCATGGTGTCGACGAAGTGCCGAAAAGCCGGATCGCTGCGCTCCTTCGATTCTCGGCCGTGCTGCCGATACGATTCGTAGAGCATATCCGCGTACGCGGGCGGTGCGGGCGCCGGATCGGTGACACCTTCGCGCTCCCGCGGTACTATCGCGGCCCAGCCCTGCTCCCCCACTTTACGCGCGAGGTTGCGATCGACGTTGAGCGCGATCATCGGCACTCGATGCATGCGTGCGAACTGAAAGATCGGCATGTACAGCCCCGCGTCGTGACCCCACACGGTACGCCACTCGCTGCGGGTGAGGAACTGCTCTTCAGTCAGCTGACCTGCCACCCATTGATCGAGGACGCTTTGCAGGCGATGCGGAAACATCTCCAATGCAATGATGAGACGCGGATGCAGCGCGTACAGACCCGCCACTGTATGCAGCTGCCAGCGATGGTGGTCGGCGTTGTCGTGCATTTCACCGAGCAGTACCACGCGCCGCCGCGACAATTGCGCGAACAGATGATCCGCGGAGATGGGCTTGGCCGTGGCCTCGGCCGGGACCGCCCACGCACCGGTTGCCACGCAGTTGTCTTCTGCGGCGGCGTCGAACGCGATGGCAGCACTCGCGATGCACGCAACGCGGATCAACCTGGAAATGGACATGGGAAGCTCGGCGGTTAAAAGACCAGTGATCCCCGAAGAGCGCACAAGTTCAGTAGCGTGCGAGGTGAATCAGAGCGAGCGCGAGGCACAGCACGGCGACCGGTGTCAGTCCGGAACGCAGTCGCAGGTACCAGTCGGGCAGGTGGAAGCGGCT
>JBGQKF010000526.1:0-3376 GCA_041499435.1 Gammaproteobacteria bacterium | reverse complement strand
GCTTCTCTCCCCCTCTTTTTTTGATGTGTCCCGATGATCCGGCCTCCCGCCGGCCTCGAGTGCCGCGCAATCATACCTGAGCCGGCCGCGAGTGGGAAAACACCGCCTGGGTGCGGCACCACAAGACTCTTGCTGTGTTCTCCGACAGCCGCTGGCACTTTATCGGCTTCTGGAGGACCATAATGCTATGAGCACTTCAGTGACAGCCGTAATCCTCGCGGGAGGACGCGGACAGCGCATGGGCGAAGTCGACAAGGGCTTGCAGCCGCTGCGCGGGCGCGGCCTGGTGGAATGGGTGCTGGAGCGCATCGACCCGCAGGTCGACGAGCTGCTGATCGTCGCCAACCGCAATCTGGAGTGCTATCTCGAGCTCGGCTACCCGGTGCTGCGCGATCGCATTCCGAATTTTGCCGGGCCGCTGGCCGGCCTGCACGCGGGAATCGAGCAGGCCCGCTCCGAGCTGGTGATCGCCGTACCGTGCGATGCGCCGCTGCTCCCTGAGGATCTGGTGGCGCGCCTGCTGGAGGCGCTGCAGCGGGTCGGAGCCGACGCTGCAGTCGCGCGCACCCCACAGCACGTCCATTCCGTAATCTGCCTGTGCAGAGTTTCCTTGCTGGACAATCTCACCGCATTTATGGGTAGCGGCGGCAGGAAGGTGAGCGACTGGCACGCCTCGCTCAACGTTGTCTATGTGGATTTCGACGAAGCGCCCGAACGTTTTCGTAACATCAATACGGTGGAAGACCTGCGCGATCTCGAAGCCTTCGTGCGCGGGTAACGGGCTTCACAGAGACCGGGAGGCGGCTAAGCAGGCGATGACAACGCTCACTTCGCGGTATCCCACGCTCAGCGCTGCGTGCGCGGCTGCGCGGCTCCCTGCAGCACTTCATAGAAGATCTCATCGGGCTTGGTCATGCCGAGCTCGTTGCGAGCGCGCTCTTCGATCGCATCGTAGCCGTTCTTGAGATCGCGCACTTCGGCTTCCAGCGCCGCGTTGCGCTGGCGCAGTTTTTCGTTGCTGGCGCGCTGCTGCTGCAGCTCGCGATCGAGCTCCCACACGCGCATCCAGCCGCCCTTGCCGAACCAAAGCGGATATTGGAGCGCTGCGATGAGGACCACCAGAACGAGTGCGAGGAAGCGCATTCGTACGCCCCCTCCTCTCTAGCCCTCCCCCGCGTGCGCAGGGGTGCAAACCGGGTAGCGGGCCAATCTACCGAAGGTGACCATCAGAAGAGCTGATAAAACGCATCGCGGCCGGGATAACCGGCGGTATCGCCGAGATCCTCTTCGATGCGCAGCAACTGATTGTACTTCGCCATGCGATCAGACCGCGACAGTGAACCGGTCTTGATCTGCAGCGCGTTGGTCGCCACCGCGATGTCGGCAATGATGGTGTCCTCGGTCTCGCCCGAGCGATGCGACACCACCGCGGTATAGTTCGCGCGTTTGGCCATCTCGATCGCCGCGAAAGTCTCCGACAACGTGCCGATCTGGTTGATCTTGATCAGGATCGAGTTCGCCACGCCCTCGGCAATGCCTTCGCGCAGGATGCGGGTGTTGGTGACGAACAGATCATCGCCGACCAGTTGCACGCTGTCGCCCAGACGATCGGTAATAATCTTCCAGCCTTCCCAGTCATTCTCGGCCATACCGTCTTCGATGCTGATGATCGGATACTTGTCGGCCCACGCCGCCAGGTAGTCGGTGAACTGAGTGGCGTTGAGACGCAAACCATCCGAGTCCAGCGCATACACGCCTTCTTCGAAGAATTCGGAGCTCGCGCAATCGAGCGCGATCGCAATCTGCGATCCGGGCGTGTAGCCGGCCTTGTCGATCGCCTCGACGATGAGCTGTAACGCCGCCTCGTTGTTGGGCAGGCTCGGCGCAAAACCGCCTTCATCGCCCACAGTGGTCGGCATGCCGCGGCCGTCGATCAATTTCTTGAGCGTATGGAACACCTCGGCGCCGTAGCGCAGCGCTTCACGAAAGCTCGGTGCGCCCACCGGCACGATCATGAACTCCTGCATGTCGAGATTGTTGTTAGCGTGCGCCCCGCCGTTGATGACATTCATCAGCGGTACGGGAAGCTGCATGCGGCCGGCCCCGCCGAGGTAGCGATAGAGCGGCAGTCCTGATTCTTCTGCGGCCGCCTTGGCCACCGCGGCCGAGACGGCGAGCAATGAATTGGCGCCCAGCCGCGATTTGTTCTCGGTGCCGTCGAGCTCGATCAGCGTCTTGTCGATCAATGCCTGCTCGACCGCATCGAGCCCGATGATCGCTTCGCAGATCTCGGTGTTGACGTTCTCCACAGCGCGCAGCACACCTTTGCCGAAATAGCGCTGCGCATCGCCGTCGCGCAGCTCGATGGCCTCCTTGCTCCCCGTGGAGGCGCCCGAGGGCACGGCCGCGCGGCCCATGACACCCGACTCCAAGAGCACATCGGCTTCAACGGTGGGATTGCCGCGCGAATCGAGAATCTCACGGGCTACTACGTCGACAATCGAGCTCATGTCTTGGCCTCTTGTTTTTGGTGTTGGTCGGTTTGGTTGCGGGCGCTGGGCACGACCCGGTCTTCTGCGAAGCCGCGCCGCTTCACCGCCGCGTCGAGTTCCTTCAATGTTTCCAGCAACTCCCGCATCAGCGGCAACGGCCAGGCGTTCGGTCCGTCGGAAAGCGCTTTCTCAGGATTGGGGTGCGTTTCCATGAACACCCCCGCCACGCCCGCCGCTACGGCCGCGCGCGCGAGCACCGGCACGAACTCGCGCTGACCGCCGCTCACATCGCCCTGCCCTCCGGGAAGCTGCACCGAGTGGGTGGCATCGAACACGACCGGGCAGCCGGTGTCGCGCATCACCATCAGAGAGCGCATGTCCGACACCAGATTGTTGTAGCCGAACGAGGCCCCGCGCTCGCACACCAGGATGTTGTCCTGACCGCTCGCTTCCTTCGCCTTGATGACGACATTCTTCATCTCCCAGGGCGAGAGAAACTGTCCTTTCTTGATGTTGACCGGCTTGCCGGCCGAGCTGACCGCGCGGATGAAATCGGTCTGGCGGCACAGAAACGCCGGCGTCTGCATGACATCGACCACCGCGGCGACCGCGGGCACCTCATCTTCGGTATGCACATCGGTCAATACCGGCACGCCGATCTGCGTGCGCACTTCGGCCAGGATGTTCAAGCCGGTGTCCATGCCCAGCCCTCGGAACGATTTGCCCGAGCTGCGATTGGCCTTATCGTAGGACGACTTGTAGATGAACGGGATGGCAAGTGATGCGCACAGCTCCTTCAGCTTCCCGGCGGTGTCGAACGCGAGCTGGCGCGATTCAACTACACACGGACCAGCGATGACGAACAATGGATGATCTAGACCAGC
>JBGQKF010000525.1:0-3378 GCA_041499435.1 Gammaproteobacteria bacterium | reverse complement strand
ATCATCGATCAGTCGACGTGCGAACCGCATTTCGCCCCGGGAGATCTTGTAGCCCCAGTTGCCGCCCCAATGAATGGAAGCGACCACGATATCACCGGGCTGCTTGACGCTTCGAATGTTGCGGGTGAGGCGCTCGAGGCTGCCATCCGAGAGCTCATCGAGGAGATGTACGCCGGCCCGGGCCTCGGTGGCAGCCCACTCCGGCGGAATTCCGCTGGACTGCATACCGAACGAGTAGACCAGCACGCGGCTTTGCTTGTCGATACGAAGCACGGCCGCGCTTTCGGCCTGCGCCCGATTCAACCCAGCCCCCGCCGTTTTGATTCCTGCGACGGTCAGCGTGTCGAGGGTCTCGATCAGCCCAGCGGCCCCCCAATCCAACACATGATTATTCGCGAGTGCGCAGCAATCGATCCGCGCCGCAATGAGGCAGGCCACATTGTCAGGATGCATGCGGTAGTTGATACCTTTGTCGAGCCAATCCTCGCTGCGGGTTACCGCGGTCTCCAAATTGATGATCCGAGCCTGCGGCTGGACGCGCTCCAGCTCTGCAAGTGCGTCACCCCAGATGTACGAAGGCGCCGCTCGTCTGGGAATGGGACCGTTCTTGTTCTCCGCCAGTTCGACATAGCCCATGGCGCTCGTCACGTGGTGCTCGTGGATTGCAGGATCGCCCGGATGCGGGAGGATCTGATCGATTCCCCGTCCCGTCATGACATCTCCACACAGAAACAAAGTCACCACCGCTACGGCGAAGCCAACGGCGCCGAAACCTCCCTCGTGTCTTCGCGCTCCGGGTCCATGATCAGATCGTCGATCTGTGCCTCGGCCGGCAGCCAGTCATCGAGATCGTAACCCTCCGCATAACCGCGCTGGCTGTACAAATAATAGGCCGCTTCGCTGATCATGCGATGACGCAGGTCCGGGTCGAACACGGCCTGAGCGCCACCTTCCAGAGGCATGTCGTACGCGACCGCTCGGTGCTGAGCTCTCGGTCGAGACACCGCGCGCCGGGGACGCTTCTTGACTGCTGCCCTGCGTGGATCCTTGCTTGATGCTGTGCTTCTGGATTGCTTGTTTGCGGCTGGGCACATTTCGTTCTCCTTAATTTCTTCATCTGTCTGCGCTGCCCAACTGCGTTTCGTTCGTGCGGGAGGGCGTGCCGGGTGCGTCCGTTGTCTTACTTGGATAGTACGCAGTGCATTGCGATTCCCTTCCGCGCACCACGCGTCGCCCATAGAGGCGGCGGCGCGTCTCCGTCACGACCGTACACTGCTGCTCGGCGTGGCGATCGTCATAGGCATAGATCACGACCCAATCGTGCGTTTTGTAAAGCTCGTGCGCGTGGGCGGTGTTGGAATAGAGCGCAGTGAAGTGCCAGGCGCCACGGCTCGTGTGCAGGATCGGCAACCAGGCCTTGCCATCTGGATTGAAGCGCTTGGGCGCGATGGTGGGCAAGGCGCCGGCGTGCGCCTTTTCCCGATACTCGCGGTCCACGTCGAGCAGCAGCTCGACAGGCGCTCTTGCCGCCGCAGCTGTGACTGTGCGAGGTCGGCGCAAGATCCGGCGCTGGTCCAGCAACGACGTAACCGCCGCCGAAATGACAGCTGCACGCCGCGAAGCAATGCCAGGAACGGTGGCGAGCCGTCCGTCACGACAGGCGGCCTCCAACGCTTCCAACGTATCTACGTGCAGCGTCTCATGAATCTGCTTTGCGAGCCCCGGGCCGACGTTCGGGATGGCTTGCAACGTGGCAATCGGATCGATCGTCCCGCGCAGCCGTTCCAGTTGATTCCAGCGTCCTGTGATCAGGATTTCGGCGATCGCCGAAGCGATCCCCTCACCGATCCTAGGCAACGCATCCAATCCCGGCCTGCCTTTCGTGTCAAAGATGTCGCGTACGCTCTGAGTCAGGCCGGCAATCGTGTCGGCTGCACTACGATAGGCGTTGGCGCGGAAAGGATTGGCGTCCTGATCGATGAGCAAGGCCGCCGCCTGCCGCAGCATATCCGTAATTTTCTCGTTATCGCTCGGGGTGCCGGGAAGCGATGCTGAAGTTGATGGCATTCGAATCGTTGAGCCGGGATATTTTCAGCCTGCGGATGGGGCATCCACGCGTGAAAGGTGCCCCGAAAACCAATCCACAGCGAAGCTCGCCACCTGCTCCAGCGCCCCCGTCTCCTCGAACAGATGCGTTGCGCCGGGCACGATCTTGATCTCCTTCACGCAGCGCAGTCGATCGTATGCCGCTTGATTCAGCTCGATGACGCCATGATCTCTGCCACCGACGATCAGGAGCGTCGGGGCTCTTACCCGGGGCAGCGCCTCGTCACCGGCGAGATCAGGTCGACCGCCACGCGAGACGACCGCCTTGACATCGCCGAGCATCGCCGCAGCCACACGCAGCGCGGAAGCGGCTCCCGTGCTTGCACCGAACAGACCGACCGGCAGTGATTGCGTTGCCGCGTGCTTGCGCACGAAGCGCACCGCATCGGAAAGGCGTCCAGTCAACAGCTCGATGTCGAAGCGAACTTCGTAGTCCTGATCCTCTTCCGGCGTGAGCAGATCGAGCAGCAGCGTACCCAGCCCGGCACGATGGAGCTCTTGTGCGACGTAGCGGTTGCGCGGCGAGTTGCGGCCCGAGCCGCTGCCATGAGAGAACACTACGATGCCCGACGGATTTCGCGGCAGCTCCAGAATGCCCTCCAGCAGGACTCGGCCAGACGCGATCGAGATCAGTGGCTCAGTGCGCGGCGTAGTCATTGAGGCGTTCCTTGATGGGTTGCGATGGGTTTGCTGAGCAGCGCAACGACTTCCTCGTCTTCGACTTGATGGAACTCGCCATAGAACTGCGCGACCGCGTAGAAGCCCTCGGGCGCATCGAGACAAACCACCTCGTCCGCATAAGGCCGCACGCGCTCGAGACTGTCGGGAGCTGCAACCGGTACCGCGCATACCAGCAGCTGCGGCTCCTTGGCGCGCGCCGCGTGGAGAGCGGCAATCATCGTTGCCCCGGTTGCGAGCCCGTCATCGACCACGATCACCGCGCGCCCTTTGGCATCGATCGGCGTCCGGTTGGGCGTGTACATCGTTTGCCGTTTGCGCAACACGTCGAGTTGTTTTTGCTTTTTGTGCTTCAGATACGTTGCATCCGTTTCCGCGGCAGCGGCGCGTTCTGCAACGTACGCCCAGCCGCTCTCGTCGATCGACCCCACTGCGAACTCGGGGTTCATCGGCGAGCGGAGCTTGCGCACCAGCACGACGTCGAGCTCGCCGCCCAACTCGTCTGCCACAACCCGTCCCATCTCCACCGCGCCGCGCGGAATCGCGAGCACCAGCGGATTTCGCCCGCGATAGCGCGCCAACGCTTTTGCGAGT
>JBGQKF010000524.1:0-3403 GCA_041499435.1 Gammaproteobacteria bacterium | reverse complement strand
ATGCGTGAGCGGGTTTGCGCCGGCGAGAGCGCGCCGGCTCAGTCTTGAAGCCTTGCGCTCATCCGATTGACGCGATCGCCGCCCGATACACGCCGGCGGACTCCTGTTCCGAAGTAACTGTCACATTCAAGTCGCGCAGCAAACCATCGCGCAGGCCATAGATCCACCCGTGGACGGCGAGCGTCTGTCCGCGCGCCCATGCGTCGTGCACGATGGTCGTCTGACACACATTGACCACCTGCTCGACGACGTTGAGCTCGCACAAACGGTCGACCTGAGCCGACTCTTCCAGGAGAGGCTCGAACCGCACCTGATGCTTGTCGCGCACGTCCTGCACATGACGCAGCCAGTTGTCGATCAATCCCAGACGATCCCGGCGCAACGCCGCGCGCACACCACCGCATCCATAGTGTCCGCACACGATGACATGCTGCACCTTCAAGACATCGATTGCGTACTGCATCACCGAGAGGCAATTCAGATCGGTGTGTACGACGAGGTTCGCGACGTTGCGGTGAACGAACAGCTCCCCCGGCAGCAGCCCGACGATTTCATTGGCCGGCACGCGGCTGTCCGCGCAACCGATCCAAAGGTACGCGGGCGATTGCTGACGCGACAGCTTGACGAAAAAGTCCGGGTCCTGCCGCTGGATGCGCTGGGACCAGGCCCGGTTGCTGTCGAATAGGGGTTTGAGAACGCGCATACTGAATTCCAGGATACTATCGAATACCGTCTTCACGCTATCCTGAACGCGAAGCACCTGGTAAAGGGTACGCACGATGGGCTCTGATGTCACTGCGGACCTGCGGCGGCGCTGGATTGCCGAGGCCGCCTATTTCCGTGCGCAACGGCGTGGATTTCAAGGCGGCGATCCGCTGCAGGACTGGCTCGCGGCAGAAGCCGAAGTGAACCGTGCACTCGCGGCTTCAGCTCCGGATGCGGGCCGCATCACGATCACCCAGCAGGAGCTGGACGATCTGATGGCGCGCGCTCGCGAGGCGCAGCTCGAGCTTCTCGCTGAAGCCTTGCGGATTCGGATGCAGGCCAGCCCGCAAGACCAGACGCTGCAGGAGGAGGATGAATCATCCCGCGCTGCCTGGGAATCGCTGCGCGACGCATTGCGCAGCATCGCTTCCGATCGCAGGTGATCGAGCGGCGGCTGCGCAGGGGCAAAGTCACGTTCGTGCGAGCGAGATCGCTTTCTCGGGACAGCTGGCGACACACAACCTGCAGGCGTGGCACGCATCGGCATTGGGCGTGAGCGCCTGCCGCCAGCCGTGGGCTAACCCTTTCATCTTGCCTTTGAAGGTGAGCCGGCTGCGCTCCTCCTTCGGCAGCACCCCGACGGTGAACACGTTATATGGACACATCGTGACGCACTGCGCCTTGCCCTCGCAGCGATTGCGATCGATCACCGGTACAAAGGCACCCGGCTTCTCTTTACAGTTGGCATCGATATCTGCGGGCGCGTCCATTAAGAATCATCCGTCAGTCAGCAGGTGTAGAGTCTTGGGAGATAACGCGCACGAAAGGCATCGTCGAAGCACCGCTCATCGCCTCATAAGAGTTAGGCTACAACCGCAGGACGATGCGCCGGGGCACCACGCAGTAGACCTTCTGTACTGAGGTCTTCATCGATAACCGGCCAGTGAATTCCATACCCGCCACCCGAGACTTCCCAGTTTGAGCGCTCCTCTATCGTCGCATTAGCCAGTCGGGGATACCAAGCAAGCGGTACGGAAATGGTGCGCCCGTCCATCAGGTCGACTATCAAATAGTCATCGGTACAACGAACATCTTTGACGCGTTCATCAGCGCCCAGGGCCAAAATACCCATACCAAGCCTCCAAAAGCATCGTTTGATTGTCTTCAACCAATTTGAGAATCTTCCTTAGTTCGCGCGCCGAGAACCCTATGTTTCGCGCAAGCGCCAGGGGCAGTAACCAGACTTTCGCGGAAAACTGATCACGATCTACATGCACGTGCGCCGGCTCATTCGGCTCATGGCTAAAGAAATAGAACCGATACGGGCCGCTTCTCAGGACAGTTGGCAAATCGACTCCTAAGGTAAAGCCTAACCCAGCATAGACGCTGGACACAACGTCTGTCTAGCCTGACGCGGCGAAGCGCCCCGCGCGGCGGCCCGAGACGAAGGCCCAGGCGAGATGGTGTCCGTGGCCCTTCAGCAGCAACCCGCCCTGGCCAGTCGCGCCGGCGGCGTAAAGCGCAGGGATCGGTTGATCCTGTGCGTCGAGCACGCGGTGTCGAGCGTCCACCGCCAGCCCGCCCTCATTGTGCACGAACACCGAGCGCACCGGGCCGAGTGCGATGAATGGCGGCTCGACGAGCGCTACGCGCTCCTGCTTCGGCATCGAGACGTTGTGATCGCCAATGGTCGCAGCCAGCACCTTCGCGCTCATCGCGAGCCTCTGCGCGAGCGCGTCGATGCTGCGTGCTTCGGCGTAGATGTCCCGCCGATTGCGTTTGTAGTCCGGCACGTACGCGTACGCCACGCCGGGTGCGGTCGAAACGAAATTCGGCCACGCCGAAAACGCGCGCGCCAGCTGCCCATCGATCAGGATATAGCCGATCTTGCCCGGCTGGTCGGGTAACGCCAGTGCCGGTGCGTCGCATTCATCGCAGAAGCGCCGTCCTTCCGCGTTCACCAGCACCGCGCCGTGCCGGAACAGACTGAGCGATGGAGCCAGCGCGGTGGTGAGAAAGCTCATGACGAATGGGCGCAGCAGCGCTTGCGGCGCATAACGCATCGCCCATTCCATGGTCTGCGCGAGCGCGGGCCACGGCGGCAGCCGCCGCGCCAGCGTCGTTCCGACCGGAGCGATAAAACGGATCTCGGGACCGAGCGCGAGATCGCCGTTGACGATGCGCGCGCCGAGCGCGAGAGCCAGCTTCTGACCGTCGCCGGTCGCAGTGGTATTGACGCCTTCCACTTTTGCGTGCTGCGGCCCCATGTAGCGCGCTTTGAGCTCGGGGTCGTTGGTGAAGTCGCCCGTCGCCAGGACAACGCCATGCCGCGCGCGAAAGCGGTACGCGGTGCCACATGCGACCCCGGTCACCGCACCGCTCTGCGTAAGCAGCTCGCCAGCTTTCACGTTGACGCGGATATCTACGCCGATGCGCCGTGCGTGGCGCTCCAGATGGTAGATGTATGAGAGTGAGTTGGGCAGCACGTTGTGCATGCGCGGCTGCCGGTGCGACGGCTCGGGCATCGGCCCGAAGAAACGCACGCCCAGATCGAGCAGCCAGCGCACCGCGTCGGGCACTTCGTCGCACAAGATACGCCGCAATTCGTCATTGTCGCGAGAGGCGAGCTCGCCCGCGAACAGCGGCATATCGTCGTAGTGATCCTGGGGCCGGTCTTCTATGCGGCTGCGCAGTTGGT
>JBGQKF010000523.1:0-3410 GCA_041499435.1 Gammaproteobacteria bacterium | reverse complement strand
CTCGCACTCCTCGCGGTGGGTGGCTATGGACGCGGACAGCTGTTCCCCTACTCCGACATTGATGTGCTGTTCCTGTTGCCTGACGATCTAGAAGATGTCGACCGAGACAAGGTATCCGAGCTGGTCGGAACCCTGTGGGACATCGGGCTCGAAATCGGCCACAGTGCCCGCACCATTGCCGACTGCCTCAGTGAGGCGGCGCAGGACATTACCGTCCAGACCAATCTGCTCGAGGCGCGCTACCTCGCCGGCGAGCGCACGCTGGCGCGCAATTTCTTCGCAGCCGTCAATGCCGCGCTCGATCCGAAGGCGTTCTTCGAGGCGAAGCTGGTCGAGCGGCAGCAGCGGCACGGGCGGTTCAACGATACCGCGTACAACCTGGAGCCCAATCTCAAGGAAAGTCCGGGCGGCCTGCGCGACATCGCCAACATCATCTGGGTCTGCGGCGCCAACGGACTGGGGCGCAGCTGGAGCGAGCTCGCGCGCCGCGGCATCATTACGTCGGAAGAAGCGCGACATCTCGCGCGGAACGAGCGCACGCTGCAGGATCTGCGCATCCGCCTGCACTATCAGGCAAACCGCCGCGAAGACCGCTTGCTGTTCGACATGCAAGCCCCGCTTGCCCAGCAGTTCGGTCTGCAGGACACGCCAGCCAAGCGCGCGAGCGAGCAGCTGATGCAGAATTATTACCGCACGGCGCGTGGTGTTACGCTGATGAGCGAGATCATCCTTTCCAACCTGCGCTCGCAGGTGTTCCCGGCTGAGCACAGCGAGCCGGTGACGCTGAACCCGCGCTTTTATGCGGCCAACGAGCTGCTGGAAGCAACGGACCCGACGCTCTACGAACGTCAGCCGGGCGCAATTCTGGAAACCTTCCGGCTGCTGCAGGAGCATCCCGAGCTCAAGGGCATCGGCGCCACCACGCTGCGCGCGCTGTGGCGCGACGCCAGGCAGATCGATGCGAAATTCCGTCACGATCCTGAGAATCGTGCGACGTTCATGAGCATGTTCCGGCATGGCCAGGGGCTCACCCACGCGCTGCGCCGGATGAACCGCTACGATATCCTGGGTCGCTATCTGCCGGTATTCGGTCGCATCGTCGGCCAGATGCAGCACGACCTGTTTCACGTCTACACGGTCGACGCGCACATTCTCATGGTGGTGCGCAATCTGCGCCGCTTCGCCGTCACCGAGATGGCGCATGAATATCCGCTCTGCAGCCGGTTGATGAGCGAGTTCAATCGGCCCGAGGTGTTGTACCTCGCCGGTTTGTTTCACGACATCGCCAAAGGCCGCGGCGGCGACCACTCCGTGCTTGGCATGCGCGATGCACAGCGCTTCTGTCTCAATCACGACGTGAGCGCCGAGGATACTGGCCTGGTCGTCTGGCTGGTGGAGCATCATCTGACCATGTCTTCGGTCGCGCAGAAGAAGGATCTGTCCGATCCCAGCGTCATCGCCGATTTCGCACGCCTGGTCGAAGATGAACGCCGCCTCACCGCGCTTTATCTGCTGACCGTCGCTGACATCCGCGGCACCAGCCCCAAGGTCTGGAATGCCTGGAAGGCCAAGCTGCTGGAGGACCTGTTCTGGTCGACGCGCCGCTATCTATCCGGCGATACGGATCCAACCGGCAGCCGCCTGCAGAGCCGGCAGAAGCTCGCGCTGGAGAAGCTGCGGTTGTATGCGCTGCCCGAGGGCGTGCATACCAGGCTCTGGGCAAAACTCGATACCAACTATTTTCTGCGTCACGACGCGCGCGAGATCGCCTGGCACACACGCTTGCTGCACGCGCGCGTCGATACCAAGGCACCGGTGGTGCGCGCGCGCCTGTCGCCGATCGGTGAAGGCGTGCAGGTGCTGATCTACACGCCCGATCGCAAGAATCTGTTCGGCCAGATCTGCAGCTTCTTCGAGCGCATCGGCTTCTCCATCGTCGAAGCGAAGATCTACACCACGCGCGGCGGCTACGCGATGGACACCTTCCAGGTCATGGATCCGGCCAACTCGGGCGCGCACTATCGCGATCTACTCTCCTACATCGAGCATGAGCTCGCGCTGCAACTGGAGCAGAACGGGCCGCTGCCACCGCCCGTGAAAGGGCGTATCAGCCGGCGCGTGCGCAGCTTCCCGATCTCGCCTGAAGTCCATCTGCGCCCCGATGAAAAAGGCAGTGCGTGGTATCTGTCCTTCATAGCGAGCGACCGCCCCGGACTGTTATCGAGCGTCGCACGCGTGTTGGTGAAGTATGGCATTGACGTGCAGACCGCGAAGATCAACACGCTGGGCGAGCGCGCGGAAGACAGCTTCGTGATCACCGGCGATGCACTGCGCGAGACTAAGAATGTGATCCGGGTGGAGAGCGATTTGATACGGGAGCTGCAGACGTAAGGCCCTACAGCTTAAACCTCAACACAGAGGCACAGAGGGCGTAGAGGTGCACAGAGTAAAAACTAGAATCGATAGACTCGATTTCCCGGAAACTGTCGCGGCAACGGTGGCACGTTGAATGCTCACCTCCGATGCTTTTTCTGCCGCATTTACTCTGTGTAACTCCGTGTCCTCTGTGCCTCTGTGTTGAGAAGTAAGCCGCTGCGCTTTAGAGTTTAGGCACCGGCAGCGCCTCGCCCCGTTCCAGCCGATACAGCCACGCCAGCAGCTCGGCCACCGCGACATAGAGCTGCGGGGGGATGCGGCTGTCCAGATCCACCTGCATGAGCAACGCTACGAGCTCGGGCGACTCGTGGACGTAGACGCCCGCTTCCTTGGCGCGCGCCAGGATCGCTTCGGCGAGCAGACCTCGTCCCTTGGCGACGACACGCGGCGCGCCCTCGTCTTCGCGATAAGCGAGCGCGACGGCCAGCTGTTGCGGATCAATCTCCGCCATCGGCTGCCACCTTGAAGCTGATCAGGTCGATGCCCGCTGCCGACAGCCCGCTCGCAAGCGCCTCGTGTGCGGCGGTCATCTTGTCCTGCACACTCGCGCTTGGAGCGCTCAACCGGATGCGCAGCGCCCGGTCCACCAGCGCCAGATCCGCGGTCAACGCCCCAAGCTGGGGCAGGCGCAGACGCAGCTGTGTGAACCAGGGCTGCGCTTCGCCGCCGTGGCTATGATCCTCGCCTGGATCGTGAATGCTCCATTCCATCTCCTGTCCAGGCCACAGTTGACCCTGCCAGACCAGCTGCTGGGTCTCGAGTGCTTGCAGCTGATTGCGCACCTGGGGCAGGGCATCCTGGTGAACCGGAGACGGTGCCGGTGCTGTACGCTCAGCGCTGCTCGACCCCGTGGCTGGCGTGGCAGGCGTGGCAGCAGCGACAGAGGACGGTTTGCCCCGGTCCGGCGCGGACGACGGCGGCAAGGCTGGCATCTTCCCCGGCTGGTCGGCGCCTCGCAAGGCCGGAGACAGCTT
>JBGQKF010000522.1:0-3437 GCA_041499435.1 Gammaproteobacteria bacterium | reverse complement strand
GGTCACGCCTACAAGCTTGCAGGTCGTGTCCCGGAAGCTGTCGCAACCCTCGAAGATGCCAGGGACCGAGCGCACCGGGCCCATAATATCGCCTGGTTGCCGCTGATCCTCGCGCATCTCGGCGATGCCTATCGCATGGCCGGTCGCCTCGACGAGGCATTGACGGCCGGCGAGCTTGCACTGGAATTGTGTCGCAAGCACAAGACGAGAGGGTACGAAGCATGGGCTCTGCACTTCTTCGGCGAAGTGCTCAGCGCACGCTCCTCCGGGGAGCCGGCCCGCGCCGCGTACGAGGCGTGTCTGAGTCTCACCGACGAACTGGGCATGCGGCCTTTGCAAGCGCTATGCCATCTTGGTATTGGACAGCTGTTCGCGCACAGCGGCGAACGAGAACTGGCGCAACGACATCTGCGCACGGCCCTGGCGATGACACAATCGATGGAGATGGACCTGTGGCTGGCACGAACGCAGCTCGCACTGCAAGAGGCGACTCGTTAGCTATTCCCTTCCGTAGATAAGTGACGTGCGCAGCTTAAGGCGCGGTGGGCGCAGAGTTGCACACCGCCCCGGCAACATCATGTCCGCAGCTTCGATGCGCGCGTCCGGCCGCGTGGTCGCCGCCGCTCGGTCCAGGGCCGAGCGCGCAAGATCGGCCTTCAAAACAATAAAGTCCTTCCCGGCCATGCCGTTAATAGGGCGTTGACCCCATCCCGCACAAAAAAGCGTCCACCATGAACCGCAGCATCACCGTCGGTCCGACCGCCTTCTACGTCCTTTTCGCCATTTCCGGCTTCTCCGGCCTGATCTACGAATCGATCTGGACGCACTACATCAAGCTGTTCCTCGGTCACGCGGCCTACGCGCAGACGCTGGTCCTGGCGATCTTCATGGGCGGCATGGCCGCAGGCGCCTGGCTGGCGGCCCGACGGTCGCACCGCTGGCGCAACCCCCTGGTCACGTATGCCATCGTCGAGGGCGTGATCGGACTTGCCGCGGTCGTCTTTCATCGCGTTTTCGTGGCCGCCACCGACGCCTCGTATGAACATATCATTCCCGCGCTCGGCTCGCCGGCGACCGCACAGGTCTGGAAATGGATGCTGTCCGCGCTGCTGATCCTGCCGCAGTCGATGCTGCTCGGCATGACGTTCCCGCTGATGAGCGGCGGCATGCTGCGCCAATGGCCGAACACCCCGGGCCGCTCGCTTGCCATGCTGTACTTCACCAACAGCATGGGCGGGGCGATCGGCGTGCTGGTGAGCGGCTTCTACTTGATCGGAAAAATGGGCCTTCCGGGCACGATCCTCACGGCGGGCTTGATCAACATCCTGCTCGCGCTCGTGGTCTGGCTGCTCACGCGCGATCAGCCGGTCGTGGCGGCGCCTCTCGCGCCGGCAGGCCATGAGCCGCAGACCAAGCGCTGGCTACGCTGGATGCTGGCAGTTTCCGCTATCACCGGCGCCGCTTCATTCGTATACGAGATCGCGTGGATCCGCATGCTCAGTCTGGTGCTGGGCAGCTCGACACACGCTTTCGAGCTCATGTTGAGCGCATTCATCCTCGGGCTCGCACTGGGGGGGCTGTGGATCAGGCGCAAAATCGAATCGGTCGCCGACCCGCTGCGCTCGCTCGGTTATATCCAGGTCGCGATGGCACTGCTCGCGCTTGCCACGCTGCCGTTCTACAGCATGTCATTCGACCTGATGTATGCCGCGCTCGGCGCGCTCTCGCGCAACGAAGCCGCCTATCAGGGCTTCAATCTGATCAGCCATTTCATCTGCCTGATGGTGATGCTGCCCGCCACCTTCTGCGCGGGCATGACACTGCCGCTGATCACATTCCTGCTGATCAAGCGGGGCTACGGTGAGAAGTCGATCGGCGCCGTGTACAGTGCCAACACCATCGGCGGGATCGCGGGAGTGCTGATCGCGGTGAACGTGTTGATGCCACTCATCGGCACCAAAGGTCTGCTTGGCATCGGCGCCCTGCTCGATCTGGGCCTGGGCATCATTCTGCTGAACGCCGCGCTCGCGGGACGCCGCTACAAATTTGCCGCGGTCACCGGCACCGCTGCCGTCGCATTTGCGTCGATTCTCGCCTTCACCCAACTCGATGTGCTGAAGCTCGCCTCCGGTGTGTATCGCGGCAACGGCGCCGTATGGCCGAAGGACTCGCAGATGCTCCACTACCGTGACGGCAAGACGGCGACGGTGGCTCTGATCAAAGACGCGCAGGGCGGTGTCACCTTGAGCACCAACGGCAAACCCGACGCGAGGATCAACCTGGGGCCCGGCGCACCCAGCGCAGACGAGCCGACCATGATCCTGCTCGGCGCGCTTGCGCTCGCCGCCAATCCCCACGCGAAATCCGCCGCCAACATCGGCATGGGCTCCGGACTGACTGCGCACACGCTGCTCAGCACGCCGCAGCTCGAACGCCTGGACATCATCGAGATCGAGCCGGAGATGGTCAATGCCGCGCGCCTCTATGGCGAGCGCGTGCACAACACCTTCGAGGATCCGCGCAGCCATATCCACGTGGAGGACGCCAAGGTGTTCTTCTCCACGCGCAGGAGCAGCTACGACATCATCGTATCCGAGCCTTCCAATCCGTGGGTGAGCGGTGTCTCTTCGCTGTTCACGCAGGAGTTCTACAAACACGTCAAGCGTCATCTCGCCGATGACGGCGTGTTCGCGCAGTGGGTGCAGCTCTACGAGATCGATCTGGAGGTGGTCGCCTCGATCATGAAGGCGGTATCGGCGGAATTCTCCGATTACACAGTGGTCGCCCTCACCGACTTCGACATCGTGATCCTCGCGCGCAAACAAGGTCAGTTCGGCAGCCTGAATACCGACTTTCTCGCTCAGGCGGGAATGGCGAAGGGACTCGAGCGCATCGGTGTGCAGCATCCGCAGGACGTCCAGGCGCGCTGGCTGGGCAACAAGCGCACGCTCGATCCGCTGTTCCAGTCGTTCGGTGCGCCGGAAAACTCCGACTACTTTCCGTTCGTGGACCAGAACGCTGTACGCACCCGCTTCATGACGGTAAACGGGCTCGACTTCACCTTCCTGACGATGAACTGGATGCCGTTGCTCGAGATGATTACGCCGGCTCATGCGCATCATGGCTCGCTCACGAGCACGGTCTCGTTGCAACGACCCCAGGCCGATGCCGCCGCGCGCAAGCTACGCAGCGCAATCATCGAGCGGCGCTACGGCGACGCTCCCGAGCTCGCCACGGCCTCGATGCTGTTGCCGCACCTGTTCGTCGAAGCGTGCGACAGCGCAGCGCAAGAAGAAAGGTGGATCGACGGTCTGGTCGAGCTCGCTGCGCTCATCGTCCCGGAATCGACGCCGGCCGAGCTGGAGCCCGTCTGGGCACACATCACGGATGCAAAGTGCTTCGCGCGCCGCTCGCCGAACCAGAAGCAATGGCTCGCG
>JBGQKF010000521.1:0-3443 GCA_041499435.1 Gammaproteobacteria bacterium | reverse complement strand
TGCTTGAAAGCCCGGCGCTCGACCTCCGCCAGGAAGGTCGCAAGCTCTTTTTCCGTTGCCAGAGGAGATCGCCCCGGTTGGTATGTTGCTCGCGCGACGAGAGTTGAGCCCGGATAGTAGCAAAATGCCTTCATGCCGTGCGTGCCCATGCTTGCGCGAAGCTTACCGCGACAGAGTAACTGACTGTGCGAATGGGCGTTTGTTCAAGCCGACAGGCGCGACTACAATAGCTGCCGTGAACCTCACCCATCACTTCCTGATCGCTATGCCAAGCATGGCGGATCCGAACTTTGCCAGGTCTTTGACCTATCTTTGCGAGCATAATGAGCAGGGGGCGCTCGGCGTGGTCGTCAATCGGCCTATCGACATGACCTTGCGGGCACTGTTCGAGCAGATCGAGATCCCGCTGCTCGATGATGAGCGTGGTCGCATGCCTGTGTACTTCGGCGGTCCGGTCCAGGTCGACCGCGGGTTCGTGCTGCATCGGCCGGCCGGCGATTGGCAGTCTACGCTTTCAATCAACCGGGACATCGGACTCACGACCTCGCGGGATATCCTGCAGGCGGTAGGCGAAGGAAGGGGGCCGGGGCAGTTGCTCGTCTCCCTCGGGTACGCAGGCTGGGCGCCCGGACAACTGGAACAGGAGCTTGCGCAGAATTCCTGGCTTACCGTCGCGGCCGACCTCGATCTGGTGTTCGATCTTCCACCCGAGCAGCGGTTGTCCGCTGCGATGGACCTGCTCGGTATCGATCTGACACGGTTGTCCGATGAGGTCGGCCATGCCTGACTGGCGCTCGCGGGTGCTTGTTCTACCACGCTTTGAGCAGAGCTGACGGCGCCCGCCCCGGCCTGCAGGGTACCGTGATCGGTCTCGACTACGGTGAGCGACGGATCGGCGTTGCGGTGGGTGAGCTCTCGCTCGGCATCGCACATCCCGTGGCCACCATCCACGCCCAGTCGGATCGCGGCCGCCTCGAGCAGCTCGCACCTTTGGTGGACGAGTGGAAGCCGGTACTGTTAGTCATCGGCCTGCCCATTCATATGGACGACCGCGAGCATCCGCTTGCGGCGCGCTGCCGCAACTTTGCGCACAAGTTGAGTCGGCGCTTCAACGTTCCGTCGCGCATGGTCGACGAACGGCTGACGTCGCATGCGGCCGAGGAGGCCCTCGCCGCAGCGAACGTGTCTGTGCAACGTCGCAAGCAGGTGCTCGATCAAGTGGCTGCACAAACTATTTTGGAGACGTTTTTTCAAACGCATGACCATACTGCCTGACGCTGAACGCCTGCTCAACGATCTCGCCGAGCAGATTCGCCGCGACGCGCAGCCCGGCACGGCGCTCGTTGGTATCTATACCGGCGGAGTCTGGGTGGCCGAACGGTTGCACGAGATGCTGGCATTGTCGAGCCCGATCGGGACTATCGACGTCTCCTTCTGGCGCGACGATTACAAGAAAACCGGCATGCGTCCGGGTGTGAAGCCCTCCGATATCCGGTTCGAGGTCGAAGGCGCCGACATCATTGTGGTCGACGATGTTCTCTATACCGGGCGCACGATCCGCGCCGCGATGAACGAGATCTTCGACTATGGCCGCCCCACCTCGATCCGGCTCGCGGCGCTGGTCGATCGTGGAGGCCGGCAGCTGCCGATCTGCGCCCAATACGTCGGCGCGCAGATTCGCGTCGAGCCGCGACAGACCATTGTTTTGCACCGGGATCAAAGCGGTGTACTGCGCCTCGCTCTGGAGGCCGCCGATGGTTGAGGGGCGCAATGCGGACCTGCAGCTGAGTCCCGAAGGCAAGCTCAAGCATCTGCTCACCATCGAAGGCCTTCCTGCCGCGGTCCTGCTGCAGATTCTGGACACGGCCCGCTCGTTCGTCTCAGTCACGCAGCAGGAAGTAAAGAAGGTGCCGTTGCTGCGCGGCAAGGCCATTTTCAATCTGTTCTTCGAGCCGAGCACGCGGACGCGCACCACGTTCGAGATCGCCGCCAAACGCCTTTCGGCGGATGTCGTGAATCTGAACATCGCCACTTCGTCGCAGACCAAAGGCGAGACCCTGCTCGACACGGTTGCCAATCTCACCGCCATGAACGCCGACATGTTCGTAGTTCGGCATGCTCAGAGCGGCGCCGCCCATCTCATCGCTCGTCACGTCGGCCCGAATATCCATGTGGTGAATGCGGGGGATGGCCGCCATGCCCATCCGACGCAGGCGTTGCTCGACGCATTTACCATCCGGCATTACAAGGGCAGCTTCCACGAGCTGCGGGTCGCGATCGTGGGCGACGTGCTGCATTCGCGCGTGGCGCGCTCGGAGATCCAGGCGTTGAATGTGCTCGGGGTGAAGGAGGTGCGCGTGATCGGCCCGCGAACGCTTTTGCCGCGGCACGTGCAGGAGCTGGGCGTGAGCGTGTTCCACGATGCCCGGGCGGGATTGAAAGGCGTCGACGTGGTGATCATGCTGCGCCTGCAGAACGAACGCATGGGCGGGCCCCTCTTGCCGAGCGCAGGTGAGTACTTCAAGTATTACGGGCTCACTCCGGACAAGCTGGCGCTCGCCAAGTCCGATGCGATCGTCATGCATCCAGGACCCATGAATCGCGGCGTGGAGATCGACTCGGCGGTTGCCGACGGCGGGCAGTCGGTCATCCTGCCGCAGGTGACCTTCGGGATCGCGGTGCGCATGGCGGTGATGGGCATTTTGGCGGGCAACTAGTCCGAGTGATTTCATGGTCACGTTGCGCGCGGCATGAACGCCTGCGCCAGTAGTCTTCCGAGTGAGTGATGCAATGTCCGGGCTAACAGCATGCAGATTCACATCAAGAACGGCCGCCTGATCGACCCTGTCGCGGGCACGGACGTAGTGAACGACCTGTTCATTGCCGATCGGCGCATCGTGGCGGTGGGCGCCGCCCCTGAAGGTTTCAAGCCAGAGCGCGTGATCGATGCCTCTCGCCTGATCGTGTGTCCCGGGTTGGTCGATCTGTCCGCGCGGCTGCGCGAGCCGGGCTTCGAATACAAGGCGACACTGGAGAGCGAAATGCAGGCAGCGGTAGCGGGGGGCGTCACGAGCCTGGTCTGTCCGCCGGACACCGATCCTCCGCTGGACGAGCCGGGGCTCGTCGAGATGCTCAAGTTCCGCGCGCGAAGTCTCAATCAGGCGCGGGTGTTGCCGTTGGGAGCGCTCACACAAGGTCTCAAGGGAGAGCGGCTTACCGAAATGGCGGTTTTGCGCGATGCCGGTTGCATCGCCTTCAGCCAAGCCAATGCCCCGATGAGCGACAAGCAGGTGCTGATGCAGGCACTGGAGTACGCGACCACCTTCGGGTTCGCCGTGTGGCTGCGCCCGGAAGATGCAACGCTGTCGCGCGGGGGCGTGGCGCACGACGGCGAAGTCGCCACACGGCTGGGATTGGGCGGCATTCCAGCATGTGCGGAAACC
>JBGQKF010000520.1:0-3447 GCA_041499435.1 Gammaproteobacteria bacterium | reverse complement strand
GCCACTGCCGGCGGTGAGGATGTTTCCGGCTTCACTTCTTGGCGGGGATCGGCGAGCGGCTGAGGCTTGCGCGCAGCCAGTGACTCGGGCCGCGGAGTCACGTTCGCAGCCGGCAGCGGCGGCGGTTCGACCGCAGGCGCAGGTCGCGTTGCGATGGTGGGCGCGGTACGCGGCTCCGGCTTCAATTCGTGCTGGCGTTCGCCGCGCGGCGCGACCAGCGCCGCTTCCATCTTCGGTAGCACTACGGACGCTTCCGGACGCGGTTGCGAGGCGACGATCTCCTCCGCTTGCGGCTTCGGTGTCGGCTGCGGCTGACCTGTGGCCACCGGCTCGACGCGCGTCTCGATTCTCGGCACCGGACGGGGCTCTGCAGCTTCCAACCGCGGTTCGACGCGCGCCTCCATGCGCGGCTCGGGCCGCACTTCGGCTTGATGCTCCACGCTGGGTTCGGCCCGTGTCGGTGCCGCGGGGACCGCAGGCGCTCGCTCGATGCGCGGCTGTGGCGACGGTTGTGTATCGGGCAGCGGATGCGGCTCTGGATGCATCACCGGCACGGGCTCTGCCACGTTCGGCCGAGCTTCTATCTTCGGTTCCACACGTGGCACGGCAGACACTTCCTTGCGCGGATCGACCGGCCGCACTTGCGGGGGTGGTATGGGCTTGGCAGCTGCCTGCAGGTTTTGACGCTCGAAGGGCTTCTCGACCGACGGCTCGACGCGCTTCACCGTCGGCTTCCCGGGCGCGGGCTTTGGCTCGACCTCTGGCTCCGAAGCCGGGGTACGCTCGAGCTCAATCGTGAGCACCGCGGACTTGGGCTGCGGCACGCTCAGGCTGGGGAAGAGTGCTACAGCGGCGGCGTGCAGCAGCAGCGAGATCGCGAACGCGAACCACAACGCACGATCGCTGCGCCAACGCACCACCATGGCATCGTCGAACAACAGTGCATCCGCGCTGATAGTGGACATGATGATTGGTCAAAATGCATCGGCACAAGCTGAGGCGGGATCTCCTCGCGGCGCTTCGTCAACTGGCAGGGCACTCCTACAACGGCTATCAGCCCGTCTCCGCGCCCGTTCTTCTGCGTTACTTTATCACGAGCCGTGGACCGATCCGTTCCGCCGAAGATCCAGCTCCGCCGCTGGCCCGGAACTGCCCGCGCGAGGCCGTCTCAATTCTTGCCCAGCACCTCGGCGTACGGCGCCAGATGCTCGCTGTGCGAAAAGTAGATTTTGACCATCACGAGGATCGGCACGGCGAGCAGCACACCGATCACACCCCACACCCATGCGCCGATCATCAGGGCGATGACGATCACCAGCGGGCTCAACGACATGCGCCTGCCGACGATGATCGGATTGACGATCTGCCCTTCGATCGCCGCAAGCGTGAGAAACACCGCGGGTACTAGTAAAGCGTGCCCCAGAGTGTCGAACGTGATCAGCGCGACCACAGTCAGCACTGTCAGCGTGACCGCGCTGCCGAGGTACGGCACGAAGTTGAATGCCGCGGCCATCACGCCCCACAGGACCGCATTGGGCATTCCCAGGAGCCACATGGCGATCGCGGTAGCGGTGCCCAGACCCGCATTGATGCACGCGACCGTGAACAGATACTGGCTGACTTCTTCTTTGATCTCCTGCAATATCTTCACCACTTGAATCTTGTCGCGCAGACGCGCCGGAATCTTCACCAGATTGCGCACGAATGTATCGCCGAACGCGAGGATGAAAAATACCAGGATGATGGTCTCGGCCAGATAGACGAGTCCCTTCTGCGTGCTGGTGAGCAGCTTTCTCGCGAGCGAGGGCTCTTTCACCGTCACCTCGGGCCCCGGCTTCTGGCCGTCGACATTGGTGAGCTCCTCCACCTGACGTGCCGCCTGCTGCGCGTGCATCATCGGCAGGCGCAGTTTGCGCAGTTTCTTTTGCACGTCGCGCAACGTCTCCGGAGCGCGCTCGATCCAGATCGTCGCGGGATCGGTAAGCGCATAGACTCCCGCCGCGACCGCGCCGGCAAACACCAGCACGACGATGCCGCCCGCCAGCGCATGCGGCAGGTGCAGCTTGCGCAGCCACGCCGCGATCGGCGAGAGCACGATGGCGATCAGCAGCGCCACGACGACAGGCAACACCAGTTGCCGGGTCGCCTGCAGCACGTAGGCAAGCGCAAACACCAACAGCACCATGAGCGCCCCGCGAGCCGGACCGGTGTCCCACCACGGATTCACGGCGGGTATCGGCTCTACCGCCGGCACCCGCGCATCACCATTGTCCGCATGCGAGGCAGCCGGATCTTCGGCCGCTCGCACCGTCGCGGCTGGGGCCGGATCAATCAGAACTGAGTTGTGTCCCATTATCTGCCTCACGTACGAAGGCGCGATGGCGTGTAAGAATTACAATCGCAGCCCGGTGTAAACGCTAAGAATCAGCCATGTCGTGCACGGCAGTACCCCTATGACATAGCGGCAACGCAAGAGTGCCGGAAGCCGCAGCGGCAAGATAGAAGAAATCGATGACGTCGACGAACCAGCGCGGTTCCGTTTGCGACTCGCACGGCGAATCGTCCACTGCAGCCGACGCTTCAGCAGCGGTCATGCCGCCATCGCGCCCACCACAGCGGCTATCAACCGGGTTAGCGCTCCGATTCAGCCTCGATCGCCTCTTCCCCGCGACCCGCCTCGCGCAGCACCGAGCTCAGCAGATCGCGGAAGCGGTGCTGGTATTCTTCGTCGGGAACCGGCGCATTGGGGGCGATGCTGGCATATCCCGTCCGGCACAATGCTTTCAGCCCAAGTCGGGCCAGCCCCATCCCGCGTAGATGATCCTGCACCCGCAGGTAGACGAACTCATGCTGGCGATTGGTGAGCGCGAAGCCGAAGGTGAACTCCAATGCATACGCTTTGCTCGAGTCCTCACCGGATTGGGAAGGATCGGGTACGCGCAAGCGCAGCAGGATCAGCTCATCGAGTTGATCGTAGCGGGAGGCGATGTCGCGGATGATGCGCACTTCCTCGAAATTGAGATCGTAGGTCTCATGCTGCGCACGTTGCAGATACGATTCGAGCGCCTCGCGGTCGAGGAACAGACCCGCGGTCGCGCCGGCGTCAGGCGTTTTCGCGAACAACACGTCACCGGGTGTGAGCTCGAGCCGCGATCTGCAGAACGTCTGGAACCGCGCGCCATACGTTGCGCAACAGACCGCATAGGTCGCCCTGAACATCGTGGACCAGGACCAGTGCTTGAACAGGTTCACCCACCCGCGGTTGTCGGGATGGTCGAAGTCCTCTTCGAGGTTGAGATCGATGTACACGCTCTCCATCAACCCGAGCAGATTCGAGCAGAAGTAGAAACCGGAGCGCAGCTCGTTCGCTTTGGCTGGCAAGGACAGCCGCGGCGGGTAGACCGCACGCCTGCCTTCCATCAGCCGGTTCCATTCCGGGTAGATCTG
>JBGQKF010000519.1:0-3466 GCA_041499435.1 Gammaproteobacteria bacterium | reverse complement strand
CCAGCGATCCCATCGTCCGCCTGAAGGCGGACCTACCCTCTGCGTCACGCCTTTCTAGGTTCTGGGCCGTCTCGACATGAACACTAGGCGCTCGAACAAATGCACGTCCTGCTCGTTCTTGAGCAGCGCGCCGTGCAGCGGCGGGACGATCTTGTGATGGTCCTGCGAGCGCAGCACCTCCGGCGAGATGTCCTCGGCCATCAGCAGCTTCAGCCAGTCCAGCAGCTCCGACGTGGAGGGTTTTTTCTTCAACCCCGGCACATCGCGCACCTCGAAAAACGCTTCCAGCGCCTCGCGCAGGAGCTGTTTCTTGATACCCGGATAGTGCACCGCGACGATGCGCTCCATGGTCTCGCGGTCCGGGAATTTGATGTAGTGAAAGAAGCAGCGGCGCAGGAACGCGTCGGGCAGCTCCTTCTCGTTGTTGCTGGTGATGATGATCGTCGGGCGGTGCCGCGCGCTCACCAGCTGCTGCGTCTCGTACACGTAGAACTCCATGCGATCGAGCTCGCGCAGCAGATCGTTGGGAAACTCGATGTCGGCCTTGTCCACCTCGTCGATCAGCACCACCGAGGGCGTTTGCGACTCGAACGCCTCCCATAACGGACCGCGTTTGATGTAGTTGGCGATATCGTGCACGCGGCCATCGCCCAGCTGAGAGTCCCGCAGGCGCGAGACCGCGTCGTACTCGTAGAGGCCCTGTTGCGCCTTGCTGGTGGACTTGATGTGCCATTGGACGAGCGGCCGGTTCAACGCGCGCGCCACTTCCATGGCCAGCATGGTCTTGCCGGTGCCCGGCTCGCCCTTGATGAGGAGCGGGCGCTCCAGTGTGATGGCGGCGTTCACGGCCATCATCAGGTCTTCGGTGGCGACGTAGGTGTCGGTGCCGGTGAAACGGGTCATGTTCGGCGCTTTTTTCTGGTCTGGAATGCGCCATTATAGCTTTGGCCGGGTGTACTCTGACGCCCGGGCACGCGAGCAAGTACAATTTCAGGCTTGCGAACGCAAAGGGGGAGCCATGCCAAAGTTCAATGCCAATCTGTCCATGATGTTCAATGAGGTGGAGTTTCTAGACCGCTTCGCCGCTGCGGCGAAGGCCGGATTCAAGGGAGTCGAGTTTTTGTTCCCGTACGCGTACGACAAGAATCAGCTGGCGGAGCTCACGCAGAAGAACAGGCTCGAGACAATTTTGTTCAACATGCCTCCGGGCGACTGGAATGCCGGCGACCGCGGCATGGCTTGCGATCCCGCGCGCAGCGGCGAGTTCCAGGAGAATGTCGGCAAGGCAATCGAGTACGCGCGCGCGCTCGGCTGCAAACAGATTCACTGCATGGCCGGGCTCAAGCCGCGCGGCGTGAACGAAGAACAGATGCGGGAGGCGTACATCGCTAACCTGCGCTTCGCCGGGCAGGAGCTCGCCAAGCATGGTCTCACCTTGCTGATCGAGGCCATCAACACGCGCGACATTCCGGGCTTCTACCTGAATTATTCGCGCCAGGCGTTCGACATCATGCACTATGCGAACGTGCCGAATCTCAAGTTTCAGTACGACATCTATCACATGCAGATTAACGAAGGCGATCTGGCGCCCACCATCGAGAAGCATCTTGCCAAGATCGGTCATATGCAGCTTGCCGATACCCCGGGCCGCCACGAGCCGGGCACGGGCGAGATCAACTACGCGTTTCTCTTCCAGCACATCGACAAGGTCGGATATCAAGGCTGGATCGGCTGCGAGTATCGGCCCGCCGGGAATACCGAGGCGGGACTGGGGTGGGTCAAATCGTATTTGAAGTGAACACGTAAAGAGGTGAAAAAGTGAAAATGTGAACTGGTAAGAACGAAGTCGTGCAGGCATTTGTGCGTGATTGCTGGCACACCAGGATCAGGCATTTGCCCCGACCGGTTCACCTCTTCACCTTTTCACTTCTTCACATAGCCGGAGGCGTCAAATGAGCAAAGTCGGTTTCATCGGTCTGGGCATCATGGGCAGGCCCATGGCTGCGAACTTGATCAAGGGCGGTCACACGTTGTTCGTGGCGAGCAGGAGTGGCGTACCGCAGGAGTTGAGCGGCGCCGGCGCGACGGCTTGCGCTAATGCAAAGGAAGTCGCGCAGAAAGCCGATTTCATCATCACCATGGTGCCGGACACTCCGGACGTCGAGAAGGTTCTGTTCGGCCCGAGCGGCGTTGCCGAAGGCCTGAGCGCAGGCAAGGTTGTGATCGACATGAGCTCGATCTCACCGATCGAGACCAAGGCGTTCGCCAGTCGCATCAACGCGCTCAAGTGCGAATACGTCGACGCGCCGGTGTCGGGCGGCGAAGTCGGCGCGAAGAACGCTGCGCTCACCATCATGGTCGGCGCATCGGATGCGACGTTCGAAAAAGTAAAGCCGCTGTTCGAGCTGATGGGCAAGAACATCACGCTGGTCGGCGGCAACGGCGCGGGACAGACCTGCAAAGTCGCCAATCAGATCATCGTGGCGCTCAATATCGAAGCGGTGGCCGAAGCGCTGCTGTTCGCCTCCAAAGCCGGCGCCGATCCGGCCAAGGTACGCCAGGCGCTGATGGGCGGATTCGCATCCTCGCGGGTGCTGGAAGTGCATGGCGAGCGCATGATCAAGCGCACCTTCGACCCCGGCTTTCGCATCGAGCTGCATCAGAAGGATTTGAACCTGGCGCTCGCCAACGCACGCGCGATGGGAGTCTCGCTACCGAATACCGCCACCGCACAGGAACTGTTCAATGCATGCCGCGCGCATGGCGGGGCGAAATGGGATCATTCGGCGATGGTGCGGGCGCTGGAGGGGATGGCGAATCACGAAGTGGCGAAGTGATCTGGCTGCAACGAAAACCGAACTTCAACGCAAAAGCGCAAAGGACGCAAAGGGGCGCAAAGGGGCGCAAAGAAAAGATGACCGTAAGTCTTTCGCTGAGATCACTGTGATTCAGGATACAGGGCCCTGACATGACCGATCCCAGACAACTTCTGAAGCAAATGTTCGACGCTGCGGTCGCGCGCGCCATGCCGGATAAGTGTGTGCCGCCGTTTCTGCCGAAGCCGCCCAAGGGCCGCACGCTTGTCGTGGGCGCGGGCAAGGCGTCGGCGTCGATGGCCAAGGCGGTCGAAGATCACTGGCGAGGCGGTGAGCTGAGCGGACTCATCGTCACGCGTTACGGCCATCGCGTGCCCTGCAAGAACATCGAGATCGTCGAAGCGGCGCACCCGGTGCCCGACCTCGCAGGCCGCGAGGCTGCGGAACGCATGCTGCGCATGGTGCAGGGCCTGACCGCCGATGATCTGGTGCTGTGCCTCATCTCCGGCGGCGGCTCCGCGCTGCTTACCCTGCCTACCGCCGGCCTGACGCTGCAGGACAAGCAGGCGATCAACCGCGCGCTGCTCAAGAACGGGGCCAACATCGCGGAAATGAACTGTGTGCGCAAACATCTATCGGCCATCAAAGGT
>JBGQKF010000518.1:0-3467 GCA_041499435.1 Gammaproteobacteria bacterium | reverse complement strand
TCATGGAAGTCGGCAGGATCGCGCGCGAGCATGGGATTCTGTTCCACACCGATGCAGCGCAATCGATCGGCAAGATCCCAACGAGCGTGCACGACCTAGGTGTGGATCTGCTGATGCATGACAGACCGATTGAGCAACGAAGAGTGGACTCGCTGGAATCATCCTGATCAACCCAAAACGAAGGACAAACATCATGACAACGACAACACAGACCATTGACCGCCCTGACCTCGAAGCCAAAGTGAAGGAGGTCTATCGCCAGGTGGCGCAGGAGCCGTTCGGCGAGTTTCACTTCGCAATGGGGCGCTCGCTTGCGGAGCAGCTGGGCTATTCGCCGGCAGATCTTGACCGGATCCCACATCAGGCCGTGGACTCCTTTGCTGGTGTAGGTTTCCACTTCGACTTGGCGGCCATCGCTGCCGGGGAAAGTGTGCTCGACTTGGGCAGCGGCAGCGGAATGGATAGCTTCATCGCTGCAGTCAAGACAGGCGGAAAGGGGCGGGTGCATGGACTCGACATGACCGATGCACAGCGTGAAAAGTCCGAGAGTCTGCGCGTCGCTGCAGACTTCGCGCAGATCACCTACATTTACTCGGGCCGTGCGCGGCCGGCGTGATACGACTTGCTCATCTCTCTCGCGTCGGGTTTAGCCATGCGGCGCCGCACCCTGAAAGCGTTCGCAAGGCTCGATCTTGCGGATGTGCTGGCGGTACCTGGGCGCGCCAGCACGCAACTTACGCTTTACATCGAGGGACGCGCAGCTCCGTTCAGCGTCTCTTTAGCTTGCCTTCGAGCACCTCCTCCACCCTCTCTTGAATCCTGGGACGCAGCTTTTCCAGCGCGTCTCGTCCCTTCGCCGTGATGCGATAGTACTTCATCTTCGCCACTGCGGTGCATACTCAGCGCGACTTCGCGCTCGCCGTAGTTACGTTTGCACTGCTCGCCTTCTGGCGAGTATCGCCGCTGTGGGTTGTGATCTTCTCGGCTGTCGCTGGAATGGCTTTGATGTAGAACCAGTGGCGTGATGTACCAAAGATCGCCCGTCTGCTGGGCAGAGTTACGTAAGTCGATACGGGGCTGGACTAGCGCAACTGCCTCCGCACTAAACAGATCAAAGCGGGCGGAATCAGCAACCATTGCAGGAACGGCAACACCCCGACGCCGCCAACTTCCGGCATGAGAGCGGAATAGGACCAGCGGCCGAGCAGGCGCACTGAGAATAATTCGCTAACCGCAGTGATGACCAAGCCCGCTGCGACGAATGTTGCTATCGGGGCCTGTGTCGTGCGCGCGATCCAGCGTCGCTCCTTCCAAAGTGCACTCACAATCGAGTAGCAGACTAAACTGATCACGGCATCACCGGCGGTTGCCCGCGTGCACTCGAGCACCCCCTTCCAATGCGGTACGTCGGCCATTCCACCGAAAAAAGGGATCTGCCATAGCTCCCATGGAAGATTGAGAAGCACAGAGAACATCAGCACATTGAGCTCAGGCAATTCAGCGATCATCTTGAGGCGTTCGCGCATTTCTTACGTTACCCCTATCGGCCTACCCTCTTCGGCTTGTTGCAGCCGTCGCCTATATCCAATCCGTATAGTGCGTTTGCGAAGCAACGAGTACGCGGCCGGAATGACGAACATGGATAACAAGGGAGCGGTGATCATGCCGCCGACCATGGGCGCTGCGATGCGCTGCATGACCTCCGCGCCGGTCCCGCTGGACCACATGATAGGGAGCAAGCCGGCGATGACGACGGCGACGGTCATTGCCTTAGGTCGCACGCGAAGCACCGCGCCCTCTGTGATCGCCGCCCTCAGCACCTCGGCACTGATCTGCTGGCCCGCCGATTGCCGACGTTCCAACGCTTGCTTCAGATACAGAAGCATGATGACGCCGAACTCGGCAGCCACGCCAGCCAGCGCAATGAAGCCGACTGCCGAAGCGATGGACATGTTGTATCCGAGGAGCCACATCAGCCAGAAGCCACCGATCAACGCGAACGGCACCGCAAGCATGATGAGCAACGCTTCGTCTATGCGGGAGAACGTCACGTAGAGCAGCACGAAAATGATGATGAGGGTAAACGGAATCACGATTTGCAGACGCTTCGTGGCACGCTCCAGGAACTCGAACTGCCCCGACCAGGAGATCGAATAGCCCGGAGGCACTTTCACTTCACGGGCAACGGCCTGCTGCGCATCGCGCACCACCGATTGCAGATCGCGGCCGCGGATATCGACGTACACCCATCCCGACAAGCGGGCATTTTCGCTTTTGAGCCCCGGCGGCCCGTCTTCAATGTTGATCGTGGTTATCGCGCCGAGTGGAATCTGTGCACCACGTTCGGTGATGACCGGGAGGTTTCGCAATTTCTCCACCGAGTCGCGCAGCTCTCGGGGGTAACGTACGTTTATAGGGAAACGCTGCAGGCCCTCGACCGTTTCGGCGATGTTGGCACCCCCGATGGCCGCCTCGACGATGTCCTGCACGTCGGAGACGTTCATGCCGTAGCGAGCGGCAACGAGGCGGTCGACGCGGATGTCGATATACCGGCCCCCGGTGAGCCGCTCAGCGAGCGCAGAGGTGACGCCGGGGATGTTGCGCACGACGCGCTCGATGTCTTGCGCGACGCGCTCTATATCCGCGAGATTGGTCCCTGCGACCTTGATGCCCAGGGGACTTTTGATTCCGGTGGCCAGCATGTCGATCCGATTGCGGATGGGCGGCACCCAGACGTTGGAAAGCCCGGGGATCTTGACGATCTGGTCCAGTTCCTCGATCAGCTTCTGCTGCGTCATACCCTTGCGCCATTGATCGTGCGGCTTGAATTGGATGGTGGTCTCGACCATCTCCAGCGGAGCGGGATCGGTCGCAGTTTCGGCGCGACCGATCTTGCCAAATACGCGGTCGACTTCCGGCACCGTTTTGATCAAGCGATCGGTCTGCTGAAGAATTTCGGAGGCCTTGCCGGCCGACAGGCCGGGCAGGGCAGAAGGCATGTACAGCAGATCGCCCTCGTCCAACGGTGGCATGAACTCTCCACCCAGTCGCGATACCGGGAAAATGGTCGCCGCCAGAAGCAACAGCGCGACGACCAGCGTCGTCTTCGGAAAGCGCAAAACCACAGCGAGAAGAGGTTGGTACATCGCGATCAGGGACCGGCTAAGGGGGTTACTGCGCTCGTCGGGAATGCGGCCGCGGATCATGTACCCCATCAGGACGGGCACGAGCGTAACCGACAGTCCTGCTGCTGCAGCCATTGCATAGGTCTTGGTGAAAGCAAGGGGTGAGAACAGCCGTCCTTCCTGGGCTTCCAGCGCGAACACCGGTACGAACGAGAGCGTGATCACGAGCAGACTGAAGAACAGAGCCGGGCCCACTTCTGTCGCAGCATCGGCGATGACCGTCCATTGTTCGGCGCCCACCAAGGGCTGGCCAGGGTGCTCGTGCCGCCACGCCTCGATGTG
>JBGQKF010000517.1:0-3468 GCA_041499435.1 Gammaproteobacteria bacterium | reverse complement strand
TGATCCTTGAGCAGCGGCGTCAGGATCTCAGTTTACCAGTTGGTGCTCGGCCAGATCTCCATTACGGTCATGTCGGGGCGAATTCCGAAAAAGGTCAGCACCTGCTGCGGATGGCGATATTTGTCGCGAGCTGCATTTTTTGGATCGCGATGATCGCCCGCAAGGATCTTGTCCAGATCCACAGCGCTGTCTTGCGCACGGGCTGCCGGTAACACAACACCACTTGTGGCCAGGAGCACGATCAAAACAATTCTGCGTACAGCGGTGGTAATGGCTGGCATAGTCTAGCTCCTCTCGCTTCGATGAACAGGGGCATGGAAATGCCTTTGCAGACATAACGCGATACCCGTGCCTTACCCTCTTCGGACTGGGAGTCGCAAGGCTGACTCCCCTCTTCCTGAAGAACCTTGATTCCCTCGTACTCGGCGGTTAGACATTAAACCTGAAGTGCATCACATCCCCATCCTGCACCACATACTCCTTGCCTTCCACCCTCAGCTTGCCGGCATCGCGGGCGGCCGCTTCACCGCCTCCCGCGACGTAGTCCTCGTACCGGATCACCTCCGCACGGATGAAGCCTTTCTCGAAATCGGTGTGGATCACGCCGGCCGCCTGAGGCGCCGTGTCGCCTTTGTGTATGGTCCACGCGCGCACTTCCTTGGGACCGGCGGTGAAGTAGGTCTGCAAGCCAAGCAGATCGTACGCGGCGCGGATCAGCCGGTTCAGCCCCGGCTCCTCTAGGCCCATGTCGGCAAGAAACACGTGCTTGTCCTCGTCGGACAGATCGGCAATCTGCGCCTCCAGCGCAGCGGAGATCGCCACCACAGGTGCATGCTCGCCCGCTGCATACTGCCGCACGCGCTCGAGCAGCGGGTTGTCGCGAAAACCGTTCTCGCTCACGTTCGCGACGTACATCGTCGGCTTCATGGTGAGCAGGAACAACGGCTTCAACACTTCCTTCTCTTCCGCGTAGAGGTCTACCGAGCGCGCAGGCTTGCCCTGATCGAGCGCCGTCTGCACTTTCTCGAGCACCGCCACCAGCCGTTGCGCTTCCTTGTCGCCGCCCGCCTTGGCGACCTTGGAATTCTTGGCAAGCTGCTTTTCGACGGTGGCGAGATCGGCCAGCGCGAGCTCGATGTTGATGGTTTCGATATCCGAGACCGGATCGATCTTGCCCGCCACGTGGACCACGTTCTCATCGACGAAGCAACGCACGACGTGCGCGATCGCATCGGTCTCGCGAATGTTGGCGAGAAACTGGTTGCCCAGCCCTTCGCCTTTCGATGCGCCGGCGACCAGCCCGGCGATGTCGACGAACTCGACGATGGCCGGGATCACCTTCTGCGGCTTGGCGATCCGGGTAATCGGAGCCAGACGGGCATCCGGAACTTCCACCGCGCCCACGTTTGGCTCGATCGTGCAGAAAGGATAGTTCTCGGCCGCGATTCCGGCTTTGGTCAGCGCATTGAACAAAGTGGACTTGCCCACGTTGGGCAGCCCGACGATTCCGCATTTGAGCGACATGATGTGAGTCCGTGATTCGTGACTAGTGATTCGTGATTCGTCGTGAGGTGATCCGTCACCCCGGATCACGGTCCTTGGTATGTAGCCGATGCATCGCCGCCTCCATATTGCCGGCAAAGATCAGCGGCCACACTCCCAGGCTGCGCTCGATGGCCTCCGAGATCAACTTCGTCTCGTCCAGGCGCGGCGGGTGCAGCACGTAGTCGACCACTTCGTTCTTGTCGCCGGGATGGCCGATGCCGATCCGCAGCCGCCAGAACTCCGGCCCGAGTTTCGCTGCGATGTCCTTGAGCCCGTTGTGACCGGCGACGCCGCCGCCCTTCTTCAATCGCGCAGTGCCCGGCTGCAGATCGAGCTCGTCGTGCACGACCAGTACATCATCGACGTCGATCTTGTAGAACGAGGTCATCGCCTGCACTGCGCGCCCGCTGAGGTTCATGAACGTCTGCGGCAGCAGCAGCCAGCAATCGCCGACAGAGCCGGTCACGCGCCCGACCCGACCGAAGAACTTGCCTTCGTTGCGCAGGCGGACCTTCTCGATCTCAGCGAGGTTCTCCACCCACCAAAACCCGGCATTGTGCCGCGTCGCCTCGTACTCGCGACCCGGATTGCCGAGGCCCACTACCAGTTTCATCTGACCCTCATGTCAATGAAAAAGGCCCGCCCGGCAGCGGCCAAGCGGGCCTCTTGCTTCGGCTAGCAAGAGATGGATGGTTACTTCTTGTCGCCTTCTTTCTTCTTCTCCTTCTCCTTCTCCTTCTCGGGCTCGGCCTTTTCCGCACCAGGGACTGGCGTCACCGGCGTCGCGACAGCACCCTCCACCGCAGGAGCGGCTTCGACCTCCGGCTCGACTTCCACGCGCGGTACAACAATGGTCACCACGACCGCGTCGTCGCCGCCGCGCAGCTGCGTAGATTCCACGCCCTTGGGCAAAGTGAGCTCGGACAGATGGATGGAATGGCCGAGCTGCAGATTGGACAGATCGACCTCGATGAATTCCGGCAGATCATCCGGCAGACAGCTCACGTCGATCTCCGAGAGAACGTGATTCACCGCTCCGCCGCCAGTCTTCACGCCCGGGGCGATTTCCTGATTCAAGAAGTGCAGCGGCACCTTCATGTGGATCTTGCGATCGCGCGCGACGCGCTGGAAGTCGACGTGCAGCACTTGAGCGCGCCACGGATGCATCTGCACATCGCGCAACAGCACTTGATGCTTCTCGCCTTCCACGCTGAGCGACAGAATCGACGCGTGAAACGATTCATGCTTGAGATGCTGGGCGAGCTCGTTGTGATCGAGTTCGATGTTCTGCGCCGGTTTGTCCGCGCCGTACAAAATCGCCGGCACGCGTCCGCTGTGGCGCAGGCGGCGGCTCGCACCCCTTCCTTGCACTCCACGCGGTGTTGCGGTCACTTCGATTGCCATGGTCATTCTCCAGGTTGATAGTCATCCGCGACCAGATGACGGGGTTAATACGTGAAGGGTGAAGGGTAAAGAGTGAAGAGTAAAGACCGATCGAGAGCCGTAAAGCTGTTCCTCCTCACCCTTCACTCTTCACTCTTCACTCTTCACTCACTCCCACTTACTCCATAAACAAACTGCTCACCGACTCCTCGTTGCTGATCCTCAGCATGGTTTCGCCGAGCAGCTCCGCCACGGACAGCTGGCGTATCTTGTTCGACGCACGCGCGTCTTCGCGCAACGGGATGGTATCGGTCACCACCAGCTCGTCGATCACCGAGGCTTCAAGGCGCTGCACCGCGCGGCCCGACAGCACCGGATGGGTACAGTACGCGAGCACTTTCTCGGCGCCCTTTTCCTTCAGTACCACGGCAGCCTCGCACAGCGTGTTCGCCGTGTCGACCATGTCGTCCATGATGACGCAGGTGCGGCCCTTCACCTCGCCGATGATGTTCATCACCGTCGCGACGTTGGGGCGCGGAC
>JBGQKF010000516.1:0-3474 GCA_041499435.1 Gammaproteobacteria bacterium | reverse complement strand
GGAGCTGGAGCCTGCGTTATCGGTCTTTGACTGCCGCAACAACCGGCTCGCCCTGCTCGCCTCGCGCCAGGATGGCTTCGAGGCGGCGGTGGCCGATGCACGCAGCCGCTACGGCGCCCACCGGATCGGTCTTTTCATGGGTACCAGCACTTCCGGGATCTTGCAGACCGAGCTCGCCTATCGGCATCGCGACGCCGCAAGCGGCGCTCTGCCTGCGAGCTTCCACTATGCGGGAACCCATAACAACTACTCGCTCGCCGCATACATGCGCGCGCATCTGGCGCTCGAAGGACCGGCATTCACCGTGTCTACAGCGTGCTCGTCGAGCGCCAAAGTCTTCGCCAATGCCGCGCGGATGGTCGCAGCCGGCGTGTGCGATGCGGCAGTGGTCGGCGGGGCCGACAGCCTCTGCCTCACCACGTTGTACGGCTTTGGCTCGCTCGAGCTTCTATCGCACGAGCCGTGCCGCCCGTTCGATGCGCAACGCAGCGGCATTTCCATCGGCGAAGGGGCGGGCTTCGCGCTGCTGGAGCGCGCTCATGCCGCTCTGGCGGACGATGCCATCGTGCTGCTCGGTGCCGGCGAGAGCAGCGATGCTTATCACATGTCCACACCGCACCCCGAGGGTGCGGGTGCGCGGGCGGCGATGGCGGGGGCCTTGGCGAGCGCCGGCATCGCCGCCGGGGACATCGATTACCTCAATCTGCATGGCACCGCCACGCGCAGCAACGATGCGGCCGAAGAACGGGCGGTGTACGAGCTGTTCGGCGCCAGCACACCGTGCAGCTCGACCAAGGGCGCCACGGGCCATCTGCTCGGTGCCAGCGGCATCGTCGAGGCCCTGGTCTGCGCGCTCGCACTGCGTGAAGGTTTCATGCCGGGCAGCCCCAACACGCGGCAGCTCGACCCCGCGATGCGTGTGCGCTATCTGCTAGAAAGCGCAGGCCACGCGCCTGCGCGCGCCATGAGCAATTCTTTCGGCTTCGGCGGCAGCAACTGTAGCCTGGTCTTCGCGCGAGCGGGCGTATGCGCGTTTTGATCCGTGCGGTTGGCCTGATCGGTCCCGGTCTGCCCGACTGGTCGCGAAGCATGCCCGTGTTACGTGGAGAAGCAGCATATCTCCCCTCACCCGTGCAGCTTGCCTCGGTAGAGGCTCTGCCGCCCGCGGAGCGGCGGCGCACCGGGCCACCCGTGCGGCTCGCACTGTCGACCGGCCTGCAGGCGCTCGCGAGCAGCGGGCTTAGCGCGTCGGAGGTCGTGACCGTCTTCATCTCATCAGGCGGCGACGGGCAAGTGATCCACACGATCTGCGAATCGCTCGCGAGCGATCAGCGCGACGTCTCTCCCACGCGCTTCCACAACTCGGTGCACAACGCGCCCGCCGGCTACTGGGGCATCGCCACGCGTTCGCACGCCGCATCCACCAGCCTGTGTGCGTTCGATTGGAGCTTTGCAGCCGGACTGCTCGAAGCCTGTGCGCAGGCATCGACCGCCAGTGAGCCGGTGCTGCTCATCTCCTACGACGTACCTAACCCGCCGCCTCTGCAGCAAGTGCGACCGCTTCATGACATGCTCGGCATCGCATTGATCCTGGGCGCGCCGGGAAAAGGGAAGGGATTGGCGAGGCTGGAAGTCGAGTTGAATCCGCGGGCGCAGAATCCGACCCGAATGGGGAACGCCGAGCTGGAGACGCTGCGTAGCGGGAATCCGACCGGGCGTGCACTGCCGTTGCTCGAAGCCCTGGCTGCCGGTGCAGCACGCGAGATCGCCCTGGATTACCTCGACGCAACGCTGGTACTGCGCACGCTCGCCGGTTGATACAAACAAAAACGCCGGGGAGGACCCCGGCGTTGATTTGCGTCTCGAGCTCTACCTCGCCAGGCTGAGCCCCGAGCGTATCGTGCCCGCCTGCAGCGCTTCGATGCGCACATCGAGCGGCGGATGCGACAGGAACAGAGCAGCAATTCCGCCCCGGCGCCGCCCGGCAATACCGAATGCCTCGACGCGATCCGGCAAGGTGGACTCCTCGTGCACGGCCTTCAGCCGCTGCAGCGCCGCGATCATCTTGCTGCGGCCGGCCAGCTCAGCACCGCCCGCATCGGCGCGAAATTCACGCCGGCGGCTGAACCACATCACGATCATAGTGGCCAGGATACCGAGCAGCAACTCCGCCACGATCGATGTGATCCAGTAACCCATGCCGGGGCGGTTTTCATCGTTCTTGAATACGACACGGTCGACGATGCTGCCGATCACGCGCGCGAAGAAGATGACAAAAGTATTGACCACGCCCTGGACCAGAGCAAGCGTCACCATATCGCCGTTGGCAACGTGGCTCATCTCATGCCCGAGCACCGCATCGGCCTCATCCGGCGACATCTGCTGGAGCAAGCCGCTGCTGACCGCGACCAGCGCCTTGTTGCGGTTGGCTCCCGTCGCAAACGCGTTGATCTCTGGTGCTTCGTAGATCGCAACTTCGGGCATCCCCACACCGACGAGCTGGGCGTGCCTGCGCACAGTTTCGACCAGCCAGCGTTCGGTCTGGTTGCTCGGATTTTCGATCACCTGCGCGCCAACCGCCATCTTGGCCGACCACTTGGAGATGGCCAGCGAGATGAGCGAGCCGCCGAAACCGAACAGGGCGGCGAACATCAGCAGCCCTCCCAGGTTCATTCCGTTCGCCATCAAATAGCGATCGAGTCCCAGCACGCGAGCCGTGAAGCTCAGGACCAGCACGATCGCCAGGTTGGTGAGCAGAAACAGCGTAATGCGTTTAATCAAGTTCCCCTCCTCGGGACAAGCTTCCATGCGGCCTATATCATTTTAGGCCAACAACAGCTGCCGAGCTGGAGGCTGATCACGCACGGTTCGCTTCCAGGTCAACCAGCGCCTGCTGTAGCTCGAACCATTGGCTCTCAGCCTCATGCAGAAGGGCTTCCAGGCGCGCCTGGTCCTTCAGGCAGGTCTTCACCCGCTCACCATCGGCATCGGCATAAAAATGCGGGTCGGCGATCAAGGTTTCAAGGCGCTTTTTCTCGGTCGTGAGGCACGCCATTTCCGCCTCCACCGCCTGCAGGCGCTGCTCGAGCGGACGCCGCTGCGCCGACAGGCGGTTGCGCTCTTGGGCTTCGGCACGCCGCTGCTGCTTGCGATCCGCAGACGGCACAGGCCGGACATCTCCATCGGCTTCGGCGTTACGCCGACGCTCGCTCAACCAGCCGCGATAGTCTTCCAGGTCGCCATCGAAGGCACGCACCCCACCATCGACCACGATCACGAAATCCTCGGCAGTGGCCCGCAGCAGATGGCGATCGTGCGAGACCAGTACGACCGCGCCGGCGAAGTCCTGCAAAGCGATCGTGAGCGCCTCGCGCGTGGCCAGGTCCAGGTGATTGGTGGGCTCATCGAGCAGCAGCAGATTGGGGCGCAGCCAGATCAGCAGCGCCAGCGTGAGCCGGGATTTTTCGCCGCCAG
>JBGQKF010000515.1:0-3475 GCA_041499435.1 Gammaproteobacteria bacterium | reverse complement strand
CTCAAATCAATGTCAGCGTCTCTACCGGGTTCGCTCTATCGCTTGCAGGGAAGTTCTCTGTTCCGCAAACAATATACCAGCAAGTGTGCCAAGAGAATGCCTGCCGAGGTCTAAGCCGGACAGGAAGCCGCGCCAACTTGAAGGAACAGAGTAAAGGCCTCCCAGCAGGATGGCGATTAATGCAAGCGAAATGTCAATGCGTTGGGTCCCAGCAGAAATCTAGCTAAGTGCCGGAGCAAAGTCCCATCGATCATCAGAACGGTGGCACGATAGGCCAGGTACTGCGCCATTTGTCCCGGTGACCTTCTAGGTCCGATTTACCTGCCCAGCGCCGCTGGGACTTTCCAGGAACGCCTGGATTCCGCCCCCGCTCCCGCAAGGCCAGGATGGGTGCGCAGGCACCCATATTGCATCGGGTTCGATCACCTCGCTCCAGAGTAGGAAGGGTTCGAAATGCTGCCGCTGATGCCGGTTGGGCTGCCGGTCGAAGACGATGAGATGAAAGGATTTTCCCGGACCATCGCGGAGATCGAATGGCTCCTGCTGATCCTGGTGTTGGTATACCTGGTCGCCGGCTCGCCGCCCTCCGCTGGGCGTGTTGCCATCCAGGCCGCGTTGTTTTTCTTCGCGGCGTTCATTCTGGGTCTGCACTACGTGCAGTTCTATAAGCAGGAAACCCTCCTCAAGCTCGCAGCCGAAAGCTGGGTGATGGTGGGATTCGTCACCTGGGTGGTCTGGTATTCAGACGGCCTGCACAGTCCCTTGCTCTATTTCTACCTGCTCCCCGTGGTCGCGAGCGCCCTGATATTTGGCAAAATGGTAACGTTACTGCAGATGGTATGCATCGCATTTTGCTTCATGTTCCTCGGGTGGGAATCGGGCGCTTTTCACCCCCTATCGCTGGCCTGGGGAGGTCAGCTTCTGGCTCAGTTCGCCCCACTCATCTTGATCGCATACGTGACCACCATGCTATCGGCGGACATCCGCTACGCGGTCGGAAAGATCAAACGCGTATCGGACATGGATGAGCTCACGGGCCTCTATAACATGCGGGCCTTCAACGCGATCGCCAGCCGCGTTTTTCGCCAGACGCATCGCTACTCGCACCCCCTTTCGATTGTCATGATCGATTCCGACAACTTGAAAATGATCAACGACAGCGCTGGTCACGAAGCGGGAAACCAGCTGTTACAGCATGTCGTCGCGCGGATACGGGAGGGAGTACGCAGCTCCGATGTGGTCGCGCGTTACGGCGGCGACGAGTTCGTGGTCCTGCTGCCCGAAACCGGGCCCGCTGGAGCGATGGAGGTTGCAGAACGCATCCGCGTTGCTGTACAAACGTCACCCCTGACTATTAACGGGCAGCTCTTCCGCACTACAGTGAGTGGCGGCGTAGTCAGCTATCCCACTGTCGGGGGCGACTTGGCAAGCCTTATGGAAAAGGCCGACAAAGCGCTGTATCAGGCGAAGAGCAGCGGTCGCAATCGGGTGGTTGCGTACTCGGACGCACAGCACAATCTGCCATTCGAAGAAGAGCGGATCGTTGCTTAGGAGCCGTTGCGGCGGGTAGCCATCGGCCTTAGATGATGATCGCGCTGAGCGGGTTACTCGTGCTGGCGCGGCAATTCAAAGTGCGTAGCTGAACCTGCCTGACACCCCGGACGGGCGGCATGTGATTTCTGTGCTGCCGTCCTTCGATCAAGGCGCAAGCGATGCCGTATAGGCCGCAAGCGCCACCATGTCTTCGTCGCTCAACTGAGCGACGACCGCCTTCATCAGCTCGGTCCACTGGCCGTTGCGCACGCCATGCTTGATGTCGTAGAGCTGACGCACGATGTAGCTCGGAGAACGGCCCGCGAGACCGGGTACCGGCCCCAGGCCCTTCAAATCGGCGCCATGACAAATGGCGCACGCGATGGTTTTGCCGGAGCGGTTGCTGGCTAGCGCCTCGCCGCTCGCTACGGCGCCGACTGGTACATAGGCGACAAAGCCTGAAGCAGAATCGCGCAGCTCGGTGCGCTCGAGATTCTCGGGCATCTCGATTACGCGCTGGCCGATCGATTCGGTGCCGCCGCCCTCATCGGCGATCAACATCCAGCCGGCAACCCGCGTTCGCGGCACCTTGTCGGTCTCCACCACGCGGATCCAGGGGGTGCGTTTCAGCTGAGCGAAATACTGCGCGGCCACTCGCACCTCGTCTTCGGTGGCCGCCTTCGCGACCGCGATCATGAAGTTCACCGGCAGACTCGCCGGCTCCGAGCTCTTGCGCGCTCCGGATTTGAAGTCGGCGACCTGTTGCGCGATGTAGTCGGCCGGCAGACCGGCGAGGCTGGAGTTTTCCGGGCGTCCCAGACCGTTTGGCAAATGACAGAAGCCGCACGCGAACACCGCGGGCTTCCTGCCCTGCGCCACGATCTCAGGCATCGGCGGATGATTGTCCGCATGCCAGTCCGGCACGTTGAACAGATCGCGGATCTGCGTCAGCGTAAAGGCAGCGCTGCTACCGGGAACGTGCCGCACAGCTCCATCGTCGGGCACCGGCTGCGTACCTGGCGGGTTGACGGCAAACGCCCATGGCGGCGGCACATCGGCGGCGGCCAGCGCACCCGCAGCTACTGTGACGAACACGACAGCCGCCAGCACCCCGGCTCGATTCTTCATGGATTCTCCTTAAAGATTTGCTAGTACCTTCTGCTCCCAGTCTAGCGTACTTCGACCCCGCATCTTTGCGAGGCGACGGCACCTCAGTGTGCTGCGTGAATATGTCACACAACCCCCGGTAATACGCCATGCCGGCACGAGCCGCGCGAGACGTAAAGTGCTCTCCAGCATCACTCACCGGAGAACGCACCATGACTGCCTTCAAGATCGCGATCGGAATCGCCGTTGTAATGGCCAGCTACGCCGGGTTCCACGTCCAAAGCGCCACCGACGAAGTGATCACGGCTGAGCTCCAGGAGCACCAGTGCGCTTCCCAGGAATGCGCGACGGTCTTCACGATGCCGCCGTCGTCGAATCTGTTCCTCTAAGAGGTCTATACGGCGCGGCGTGCTGCGCGCTGCTCACTCGCACCCCGGAGATACTTTTCGGTGTAGCCGATATAGACTTCCACGCCGGCGGCGAACCACGCACGGTTCTGCTCGGAGAGCGGCCGTGCAGCCGCCGCCGGGCGGCCCGACCAGATCGTACCAGCCTCGACCACGGTTCCCGGCTCAGTGACCGACGCTGCGGCGACCACTGCGCCTTCGCGGACGATCGTGCCTTTGCCGATGATCGAACCCATGCCGATGATCGCATTGGCCTCGACCACGCACGCTTCCATGCGCACGTTATGACCGACCGTCACACGCGGACCGATGCGCACATCCTCACCAGCCGCACCGCCGTACACACGCGAATTGTCCTGAATGTTGCTGCCTTGGCCGAGGATGACGCGCGCATCGCCCGCGTCGACCTCGACGCTGAACCAGATGCT